>DAIUFO010000309.1:0-4998 GCA_036844545.1 Chloroflexota bacterium | reverse complement strand
GGCCAGCGAAGGCCAGGCCGTGCTGCTCGTGAGTCATCAGCTCAACCTGGTGGCGCGTTTCGCCGACCACATGGTGCTGCTGCACCAGGGCCGGACGTTCACGAGCCGAAGCCGCCAAGGACTAAGCCGCGTCCGGGGTGCTGGACGCCTCTGCGCTCCTCGCCTACTTGCGACGAGAGCCGGGCGAGGACAAGGTTGCAGGGGCCATGTCCGATGGGCTGGCCATGTCGACGGTCAACCTTGCCGAGGTCCTGGCCAAGCTCGCGGACACTGGTGTCGATCCCGAGCAAGCCAGGGCCACGCTGGTCCGACGCGGAATCCTGGGCGGCGCGCTCACCGTCGAGCCCTTCACCGAGGCGGACGCCCTCGTGTCCGCCCAGCTCCGCCCGCTCACCAGCGCCGCCGGCCTGTCGCTCGGTGACCGGGCCTGCCTGGCGCTGGCGGCCCGGCTGGGGCTTCCGGCGCTGACCTCGGATCGAGCGTGGGCCAGACTCCACCTCCAGGTGGAGGTGGAGGTCATCCGTTGAGCTCGCTATCTGATCGCTAGACTGGCCAGATGACTCGAACGCTAACCGCAACCGAGGCCAAGGCCAAACTGCTGGGTTTGCTGGACGACGTGGCGGCTGGGGACGAAGTTGAGATCACGAAGCATGGGCGGACGGTGGCGCGCTTAGTGCCGGCGGCTCGCCCACACTCGCTCAAGGGCAAGTTTGCGGGCGTGGCGATGAGCGCGGCCGAGGACGAGGAGTTGTTCAGCACCGGGGCAGCTTGGGATCTCCCACTGAGGCTGACCAAGCACAGACCGCTGCTCGGCAGCGTCCGGTTCTTGGTGGGCCGCGACGAGCTCATCGCTCCGTTGCCGGAACGCTGGGACGTCGATTGAGCCTGGGGGCGCCGGACATGCTTCGCCGGGTGGGAGGCCAAGCCGTGGCATGCGTTATGCGTGCCATTCAGCTATGGCAGAGCGATACATCGGCCGGATATTGCCCGGTCAGGATTTGTGTGACGTTAACGGCGACAAGGTGGGCAGCGTAGCCCACGTGTATCGTGAGGACGCGTCCATGCTGGGCGACGGGCACGAGTCGGTCTACGACGAGGTGATCGAGGTCAAGACCGGGCTGTTCGGCCTGGGCGAGAAGCTGTACGTGCCTGTCAGCGCCGTCGACGACACCACCGAGAACGCGGTGTTCGTGACCCAAGCCAAGGACGAGTTCGCGGACGCCTGGCATCGCAAGCCGGACTATCTCGACCGGCTGAACTAACGCCGCCGGCTACTTCTCGATCAGCGGCGGCTGCCCAAGCGGCTTGGCACGGGGCCTGCGTTACCCCCAGGAGAGCAACTTGATGGCCGCATTGGACGCCCTGCGCGAGTGGCTTGATGGCCTGGCCGGCGTGCGGGCGCCGGCGCCTACCGGCCGCTCAAGGGCTGAGTAAGCACAAGGGCCCAGAGCGTTGAAGCTCTGGCCCCTTGCTTTGGGCCGCGGCGGGGGGAGAGCCGCGAGCCCGTCGCGCGTTACCGCGCTTGGGCGAACAACTGGGTGTAGTAGTACTCGCCCTTGGGGCCGGGGCCGGCGATGCCGATGCCCGCTTCGTCGAAGCGCGAGTTGAGGATGTTGGCCCGATGCGTCGCGCTGTTCATCAACTGGGTGTTGGCCACGTTCAGCGACTGGTCCCAGCCGTAGTTGTTCTCGGCGAGGTTCTCGCCGGCGAAGGCGTAGGGGAAGCCAACGCCGTTCAGCAAGCCGGCGAAAATGAGGTTGCCGGCCGCGTCGTAGTGGCTGAACTGGCCACTGGCCAGCATCTGCTGGCTGCGCTGCCGGGCCAGCCCGGACAGCACGCCATTCGCCGCCAGCGACGGCTGGCCATTCGCCACGCGGTCGGCGTTGAGCTCGGCCAGGAACTGATACTCCGGCGCGCTCATGGGCGCGTAGGCGGCCGCTCCCGCCGACAAGACTAAGCCGCCGTACAGGCTTCCGGCCGCCAGCACAGCGGCCAATGGAGCCTTTGCTCTACGCAGAATGTCACGGATGTTCAGGGTCAATGTGCAGCACCTCTCTAGGTATTTCGCTGTACTTCAACGGTGCAAACCCCTGCCGGTGACACCCTCTGGGACTAATGACCCATTCCCCCTAGTGCAGACCCTCACCGAAGGGCGGCCCTATACTTGCCCCTTGGCGGTTTTGGCCGCCGTCCTGGAGGTGTACGGGTCCCGGTGGGCTCCGCGGTCTTCAAAACCGTCTGAGGGGGCGTTTGCGCGTTCCCTGGTGGGTTCGACTCCCATACACCTCCGCTGGGGGTTTGATACAGTTCCCCCAACGGCACCGGCTGGTTGCCTGCACGAACATGCAGAGAGTGGGGGCTGAGGTTTGAGCGAAGGCGCGGACCCGCCGATCCTGATCGTCGAGGACGATGAGGCGACGCGTAACCTGCTGTCCATGGCTCTGCAGGACGAAGGCTTCAGCACTCGGTCCACCGCCAGCGGCACGGCCGCCTTTCGCCAGATGCGCCAGCGGCGTCCCCAGCTCATTCTGCTGGACCTGCACATGCCCAGCATGGATGGCGGCGCTTTCCTCGAGGAGCTGCACCGCCACGAGGACTGGCGCACCATCCCCGTGCTGGTGGTCAGCGCCGCGCCGCGGGAGGAGGTCAGCCTCCGGGGCGTACAGGGCGTGCTGGCCAAGCCGTTCGACCTAAGCGATCTCTTAAACCGAGTTCGCGAGCTGCTGCCCGCGGGCTAGCATTCCGATGGTGACCCCACCCGCCGGTCCGGCTGCCGCTCGAGGCTGGCTATTCCGGCTCGGGAATGTAGGCCACGGCCTCGATGGCCACGTTCACGCCTTGGCGCGGCGGCGCGGCCACGACCGTGGTCCGGGCCGGGAAGCCATCGCTGAAGAACTCGGCGTAGACCTCGTTGTAGGCCTGGAAGTCCTCGGCGTTGCGCAGGAAGCAGTTCACCTTGAGCACGTTGGTGATGCCGCTGCCGGCGCCCTCCAACGCCTGTTTGAGGTTGCCGAGCGTGATCCGCACCTGCTGCCGGATGTCCTGACTGGGCACCGTCTTGGTGGCGGGATCGATCGGTCCCATGCCCGACAGGAAGAGCAGGCTGCCGTACTGGGTTGCCAGGGACAGGGGCGAGCTTGGCCCCTCGGTGTAGCTGGCGACAGGGTTACGGCCGCCGCGTACTTCACGCCGTTGCATCGGGAGCAGTGTAGCTGAGTCCTACGCGGCCGGCGGTCCTACGCGGACGTCGAACTCTGCCCCGTGCCCCCGCCGTTGGTCCTGCATCTATCGCTCAATATCGCTCAGGTTATCGCTCATGCCGAGGCCAGCTCGTAGAACCGGCCACGTTTTTCGCCGCGAGCCACCACCAGGCCCGCGTCTACCAGTTTCTGGATGTCCCGGTAGAACGAAGGGCGAGGAATCGTCGGAACATCCCTAGGCGAAAGAGTAGGTTGCGTTCGCAGCAGCTGGAGCAACAACCGCTGCCGCGAGCTGAGGCTCAGTTGTCGGACCCTGAGCCCCGGCTCTTGCGCATTAAGGGAATCGACCGACTCGAGCACCGCTGAGACTTCCTCGGCCAGCGAAGTGACATAAAACCGAAGCCACGGCGTCATGTCCCGCTCGCGGTCGGACGTCTCGATTGCCTCGTAAAAGTCGTCGATGCGTTGCAGTATCTGGTCTTCATGGGCCAGCAAGCCGCCGGCATCGTAGCCCGAGCAGCGCAGCACAAGCGCAGACAGGGCACGAGAGCAACGACCGTTCCCGTCCATGTACGGATGAATGCGAATGAACTGAAACTGGGCAATGCCGGAGGCCAGCACAGGATGGAGCTCGCTCGTGCCAAGCCCGCTCAACCACTCGCCAAATCCCGCCATCAACCCTGGCACCTTCTCCGCCGCTGGCGCTTCGTAGACTAGGCGAGGGCCATCCCAGACACCGACCGCATCGCGCCGGTAGCGGCCCGACATCGTTTTCACAATGATCTTGTCCCAGACAAGCTGATGGATCCTTCGCAGGTCTTTCTCGGTAATGACGAATCCGGGGCTGTGTTCCTGGACCCAGTCGTAGAGGGCCATCAGCGCGGCCACCTCGCGTTCGTTTCTGGAGCTTGGTGCTAATCCGCGATCGATTGCCTGGAGGGCCGCGGTCTCGAGGGTGACGCCCTCGATCCCTGCTGAGCCGCGCGAAGACCGACGTCTGGCCTGTTTCTGCAGCGACAGCCGCACCTCAGGGATGAGCGGCGCGCGACTGATGGCCCCCAGGTCGCGTTCCACGGCGCCAAGAGCGCGGATGAGGCCATCCTCGAGTACATAGCCATACCACGGAATATCGCTCATTAACGCTCATTCTATCAATCGCTATACCGTACAATAGGCATCACTCCAGTCCCTAGGAGACCGCGCATGCCAGCCCAACCAGCCGTTATCGACGCCGACGGACACGTCCTGGAACGCGAGCAGGACGTCCGCAAATACCTCCAGCCGCCCTACGACCGCCGGCTGACGCCGCTCGTCCCACACGATCAGCCGTGGGACAACGACCTGACGATGACCAGGCCGCAAGATGGCCCAACCTACACCCCGGCGCCGGGCGTGGTCTATCGCCGCGACATGAGCCCGGCCGAGCAGGTGGACGCCTGGGAGAAGATCTGCGAGCACCACGGCATGGAGCACGCCGTGTGCTTCCCCACCGGCGCGGGCCGCGTGGCCAACCTGCGCGAGAAGGACTGGCAGCTGGCCGTGGCCCGCGCTTACAACGATCACTTTGCCAGGGAGTACAACGCCCGCTCGGAGCGGGTGCATTGCGTGGGTGTGCTGCCGCTGGCCTACCCCGAGGAGGCCGCCAAGGAGCTGCGCCGGGCCGTCACCGAGGAGGGCCTGATCGGCTTCGAGCTGGTGACTGCCGGGGTGAAGAAGGGCTTCGGCGACCCGTTCTACGACCCCATCTACGCCGCCGCCGAGGAGCTGGGCGCCGCGATCTGCTTCCACGGCACGCGCG
>DAIUFO010000308.1:0-5002 GCA_036844545.1 Chloroflexota bacterium | reverse complement strand
ACGTAGGTGTGGTCGAGGACCTGCTTGAGGTCGACCGCGGCCGTCTGGCCACCTGTTTTGATGTCGTACTGCTGCATATCGTCGACCGCAGCCTCATCCATCTGGCCATTGAATTCGACGCCGGAACAAGCTCGGATGCACAATGTCCTCCTTCGTGCCGGTCGTGCCTGGTTGACGTAGTCTAGCGACGTTACCGCACGCTCACGGCGCATGACAACTTCCAGATATTCGTACACACTTTCCACAAGGGAATGTGTGTACGGGCTTGTTTCGCAGCCGACGAAGAACTGATACTCAGCGTTTGTAGGGACCGAGTCGCTGTAGGGCCGCGTTCAGGAATGACGTGTCCACCAGCTGGCTGAGCTCAATGGAGGTTTTCTGGGTCCCTGCCTTTAAGAAGTAGTCCTGGAAGCGTTGGAGATCCTTCTCGTCCACCGCGCCATTCGGATCGACACCGGTCATGCCCATGGCGGCTACAACCTGCGGGTCCTTATTCGGCGTGTGCTTGGTGATGCTCCGAATGACCTCGTCCTTGCCAGAGGGGGTGGGATTCGCGAAATAGGCTTCGTAGTAGAACCGCAGGCCACGCAGGTAGGCAACCATGAAACGAGTCGTTGCGTCTTGCTGCGCCTTGAGGTTGGCGCCGCCAAGAATGACCAAGCCGATGAGACCGGGGTGCACGTCCCCGGCGAGCATCGCCACCTTGTACAGGCCCTTGCTGACGCCGATGCTGATGAACGGCTCGGTCAAGTAGGCGGCATCGATTTTCTTGTTGGCCACGGCGGCGGCCATGTCAGGGAAGGAAAGTTGCACGTAGTTCACATCAGAGCCTTTGAGCCCGCCCGTGGCGAGTATCTCCTCGGTGATCATCTGGCCGACCGCCCCCGGAGAGTTCAGCCCGATGTTCTTGCCTTTGAGGTCCTTCACGCCGGTGTACTGTCCACTGTCAACCAGGCTTTGCGCAACAACCAGTGCCGCGCCGGCAGGCCCCTCCTTGTTAGCCACGGCTTCCGACGCGAGCATCTTCACGCCAGTGTCACGCTGGGCTGCATTGAACAGGCTCGGGTCGACGCCGGCAGGGGCAAAATCGAGCTGGCCGGTAGCCAGCAGCGGGATTGCTTCGGAACTGTTCCGGACGTTGGCGTAGTCGACCTCCACGCCTACTTCGCGGAAGTAGCCCTTGTCCTCGGCGAGAAAGACCGGCACCTCGGGGCCGAGCCCCACGGTTCCAACCTTCACCTTTGCGGTAGCCGCGCCACTCGCGGCAGCCTGACCCGATGCTGGCGGCCTCGGTGTCGCCGCTGCGCTAGCAGAGGGGCCGCTGTTGGCAGCACCAGACGATGCGGCCGGCGCCGCGGTGGATGGTGAGGCACTGCCGGAGGAACCGGCAGCCGGCGGCGAGCTTGCGGCCTGACCGCAGCCCGCAACGGCCATGCTGAGTAGAGCCAGCGACAAAGCATGCTGTACTCCCCGCATCAAGCGCCTGCTATCCGGCGCTGCCTTTCGAATCATGACGTCCCTCCTCATGAAAACTACAAATACTTCCGGCGAGCTACTACGTTCAGCGAGTACTGAGGAGCGTTTGCGGTCGACGGCCCAGGCGCTCCGCGCCGTCGGGTCGCACGACCACGGTATCGCCCCAGGTCACGTTCTTGGCGTTGGCCCAATCGTTGCGCGGTGTTCCGGCCAAATACGCATAGGGTTTCAGGATAAAGGCCGTGTTGGCCCGTACCGTATCGTCCGCCAGGGGGTTGTCCTCATGGTTATCGGTCGGGATGAACATCGCACCTTCGTCCCCCAGGCCGCGTCCATGAATCAGGAACTCGACCTTGTGGGTAGCGGTGCTCAACGCTTGCACCGGCCCAAACACCTCGCGCCAGCGGACGCCGGGACGCATGAGTTGTCGCGCAAGATCGAAAGCCGAGCTGCCGAGCTCGAACAACTCGTGGGCTTCCGGCGGGATTGAACGAACGAACACTGGTTGAGTCACCTGAGCCGTGTAACCCCTCACGCTCGGTTCTGCCTCGCACCTGAGGCACCAACCTTCGTCCAGCACGCCATCGGGCGGGTCGACGTAACGCCGCACGGTCGACCCCCATGGCCCGCCGCCCCAGGCAATGTGCCCGCCGGCGCCGTGGCGCATTTGCTCTGCGGTCATCTCCGCGTAAACACTACTCGCTGTCTTGCCCGGCGCGGCCTCCCGGCACATGACCTCCACACAGGCTTCGCCGATCTCCACTGACCGGCGCAGGATTTCAATCTCGGCCTCGCTTTTGACATAGCGAGCTTCATTGAGGATCGGTGTTCCGTCCACAATCGTGGCCTGTGGCAGAGCCTCACGAACCGCCATAAGCGAGGTGTAGTTGACGTACCCTTCGGGATTGCGTACCAGCGTATAGCTGGCGCCCGACAAGCCGGCCACGGCAATACGCTGGCCGTCGGCACCAACATCACGCAAGGCAGCGGCGGCGGCCGCGCCGAATGCCACCGCCGGTGTACCCGATGCCGTGGCTGGCCGCACCTGGCCGATCCAGCCGTTTGGCGAAGGTCCGCCGCGAGCGATCAGGATCGGCTCACCTGCGCGCGGGAAGACGATCGCGCCGGGTTGGTTGGCGACGAACAGCGCGTCCCCTTCCATCCAACGTGGAAACACGAGCAGGAAGTCCACCTCGTGCCGGCCCATCAGGTCGTGCAGCAGCGACCAGCGTCGATCTCGCTCCTCGAGGGTGAAGGGCGGTAGTTCATCCACCGTCAGACTCCGATGCTCGTGCAGTAATCGGAAGCAGATTCTACAGGTGTGCGGTCACCCGGAAACGCGGTCAACCGAGCACGGTGTACGTTGATTCGAGTCATCGATCGGCGTAGTAGTTGGCCGCGGCCGGGTGGAGGCGCACACCCGGAATCAGCGCCGGGGCGCAGGGATAGTACGAGAGGGCCTGGGAATTGAATAACAGCTGGTCGCGACTCGCTTCGAGGCCGTGGAGGACGGCTGTAACAAGGTCGGCGTCAGTTTCCGCGGTGCCGTAGACGTACTGATGGCGCCAGCCGATGGCCAGCTGGTCGTCGTCGGCGCCGGGAAAGAGGCGGGCTGGCAGCGTGAGCTTCTCGCCGCCGAATTCGCGGACCACCGTATCGAGCGCTGCTTCATCGAAGGTGAGGAAGCGCAGGTCGAGGATGCTGGTTAGGTCGCGCAGCCACTGAACTGTCCAGCCGGTGTACAGGAAGAAGCCGTCGGTGTCGCCGTTGAGAGCGAGCTCGCGCGTCAGGTGCTTCATCACTCGCACAGCTGGCGCCGGCTCAGACGCCGCCGGGCGACGCATGGGCAGCATGTCCCCGCCGCCCCATTCGCGCAGGAGCTCCCGGCTCAGGCCGTGCAGTTCGAGCAGGCGATCGAGGTAGACGCCAAGGAGCAGATCCGCGGCGAACATCACCGGGCGCCAGGGGTACTTCCGCTGGGCTACCTCGCGCAATGAGCTGATGCCCGTCGAACGGTCGATGGCGGCAGCGAGCCACACCGGCTGGTTAAAAGCAGCGATGACCACCAGCTCCGGCCCGCTGGCGCCCTGCAGCAACCCGAAGCGACGGTTGGCCCAATCCACATACGGCGGCATGGTGACGCCGATCTCGCAGTCGCCGCTGGCGACGGCGCGTACGTTGCGGTGGTCGGTCGTGTTGGTCTGCAACTCGAGCTCGAAGGCGCTGCCCGCGAGAGCACGCTGGACGATGGCCCCAGCCTCCCACCAGAAAGAGCCGACTGCGCTGGCGGCGAATCGGACGCGCCGCGCGGTCAAGGCCTGGATGGCTTCATGCCATCGCCACCGCGGGGGCCCGCTCTTCAACCACGAACTCGCGCACTTCCGAAGTGAAATGCAGTCGCGTTTTGACGTCGACGTTAAAGTTCAGCTTTCTGGTTCCGGCGGCAGGTGCTGGCGCGCCTGGCTTGGGCGCGGGCCGGCCGCCGGGCTGGGTGGCACCCTGCGGATCCCAGCGCAGCAGGCCAACGCGGCTGTCATCCCCGTGTTCGGGCGAATGAAGAAACCACACCTCGTCGTAATCGTTGGTGTGCGCCGGCGGTCCGCCGCTGCCGCCGGGACCGCGCAGCGGCGTGTGGACAGTGATCATGGCTTCTTTGTCGTCGGTCATGAATACGGCCGCCGTCGGCGGCGTCGAGGGCAGATTGGCGCACGGAACGTCCCAGGCGCTCAGCTTGAAGACAATTGGATCCCCGGCCCAGCCCACGGTCACACCCACGGGATCGAAGTCGAAGACCGCAGTGAGCACCTGGCCCGCCACCTTCGTCCGGACTTCGTAGCGCGCCTGGGACGGGTGGGTGTCCTCCCAAGGCTCGGGGACTTCGATGACGCTCATATTGAGTCCGTGCGCCGCCTCACCGTGCTGACGGTGATAGGCCTCGGCTGACTCCATCATGGGCTTGGTTTCGACGATCAGATGGCGCGTGTCTGCCGACAGTGGCACGGTCCGGTACACGACGTTGCGTGGGAAAAACACGAGATCGCCTGGGCCCGCCTCGATCCGGCCGAATTCGGTGTCGAACCGACAGCGGCCCTGGTCGATAAAGTACAGCTCGTCGGCCTCGGCGTTGCGCCAGCAGAAGGGCATGGCTTCAGAGCGCTTGGACACGGAGATGGTGATCGCCCCGTTGATGAGGACCGGCAGCGGCAACCCGTCGGGCCGGTCCTGATCCGTGGATCGCAGTTTGGCGGTGTCTACGGCCGCCGGCCCCAGGCCGGACTCCCAGCTGAGGGCTTCGCCCGGGTTGTGGGTCTTGTAAAGCACGGCGTAGGAGCCGAAGAATCCCCGCCGCGTCCACCATTGGACCTGGTAGTCGGTCGGCTGCCCTGGTGCGGGCACGGTGCCCCTGCGAAACATCGCTACTTCTCCTTTTGCGATCTTTAGTCGCCGTCGCGGTACGTGGAGCTTATATCAGGTGTCTGTTTCTGACGGCGGTCCACGGTTTGAACCGCCCCGGGTTTCTCAGGAT
>DAIUFO010000307.1:0-5006 GCA_036844545.1 Chloroflexota bacterium | reverse complement strand
GCTCGTACACCGGGAAGTAGTCCGGCGACGCCATCGTCCGGCCGCACAGCACGTTCGGCCGCCAGAAGATGCCCACCAGCCCCAGCTCCTTGCTGGCCCGCCGCAGCTCCTCGCAGGCCAGCTTAGGGTCCTGCAGCGGGATCAGCATCACGCCGTGGAGGCGTTCGCGATCGGCCGAGCAGTAGTCCGCCAGCCAGTTATTGTAGGCCCGGCAGATGCCTGCGCTGAGGCGCGGCTCGATGAAGTCGGCCCACATAATGTACAGGCCAACCGTGGGGAACAGCACCGCCACGTCCACACCCTCGCGGTCCATGTCATGCAGGTTCGAGGGAGCGTCGAAGTCGGCCGCCACGGCCTCGGGATAGCATGCCTGATAGGCTGAGCCGGTGGTCATCCCGCCGCCGCTAGGCGCGTTGGTGTTGTCCGACACCGGCCGGCCGTCGACAATCCGCTGCTTGCGGCCCGGGCTGATATACACCTTGCCCTTGAACTCGGGCTCGAGGTAGCGGTCGTACAGGTCTTCCGGCTCCATCACGTGCCGATCCGCGTCGATCACGCGAAATCCATCTTTCATATTCGCCACATGCTACCGTGCTCGGCGATTAGCGTCCATCCAGCGCAGCGCCTGTTCAGCCGACCATTGAAGGGAGATGCTGATGTTCAAACGCCACGACCGCGAGCCGGTCGAAGAAGACCTGTGGGGCCCGAACTTCAACCCCAGGCGTGTGCCGCTGGCCGCCGACCCCGCCGAGCTGGACCGGCTGGTCCTCCGGCTGCAGGCTTTGACCGAAATCCGCGCCCCGTCCTTCCAATTGGATCACGCGCGCGCCATCGTCGCCGACATTGAAACCGAGATCCAGAACACGCTCGAATCGCCCACCAAGCACCGCGATTGGCGTGAGACCCGGCCCCGCGTTCTAGAGTTGTTGACACAACTGGGCCAAATCCTGTATCAACAGGTGCCGCCATCTTCTGATTAGGAGCCGACCAATGATCGTCGACCTGGATTCGCATCTGCGCGAGGAGTACTTCCTCGACGAGGTCTACAAGCTGGACGGCCAGTTCGCGAGCTCCACGCCGATCAGGCTCGTGGACGGCGAGCCGTACGAGCGGGTGTTCGAGATGCCCTGGAAGGGTCGCGATCACGGCGCCAAGTCGCCCAAGACCTACGACCACACCTACATGTACAACCCCAAGGACAACTGGCGCGGCGGCGACATCGCTCGCCGCCAGCAAGCGGGCTACGATATGGAGTTCCGCCTCAAGGGCAACGCCGTCGAGGGCGTCGACAAGCAGTTCATCTTCCCCACCGGCATCTCTACGCCGGCCATGGTTGAGGGCGAGCTGGGCCACCAGCTGGCCCGCGCCTACAACAATTGGGTGCGGAACCTGGTGAAGGGCCATGAGGACCAGCTCTACCCCGTCGGCATCATGCCGGCCGGCTGCCCCGAGCAGATGGCCAACGAGCTGCGCCGCAGCGTGACCGACCTGGGCTTCAAGGCCGCCCACCTGGTCTGCTTCCACGGCCAGCGCAACCTCGACCATCCGTCCTTCTTTCCCTTCTACGAGGCTGCCCAGGAGCTGGACGTGCCGCTGTTCTGCCATCCCAACGGCCACATGGGCTTCATCACCGAGCGCTTCAGCAGCTTCTTCCCGATGCACGTGCTGGGCCGGCCCACCAACTGCACTCAGGCTCTCGTCGCGCTGGTCTGCGGCGGCGTGTTCGAGCGCTTCCCCAAGCTGAAAGTGGTCTTCTTCGAGTGCAGCGCCGAATGGCCGCTGTACTGGATGCACCGCATGGACGACGACTGGGAGTGGGCCAAGGACGTCCAGGACCGCCACATGGAGATCCCGCTCAGCATGCCCCCCGGCGACTACGTCCGCCGCAACTGCTGGGTCACCATGGAAGCCGACGAGGGCAACATCACGCAGTCATTGCAGGAGTTCGGTGAGGAGCACATCCTCGCCGCCACCGACTACCCTCACTTCGACTCCGAGTTCCCCCACACTATCAGCGCCATCCGCGCCCGCACCGACATCACCCCCAAGCAGAAGGAGCTGATCCTCGGCAAAAACGCGGAGGCCCTCCTGGGCTGGTAGGGAGTTGCTCAGTGCGATGAGCTGAGCGCGCTCAGCAACTGCTCGGCTGCTTCGACCAGGACGGGCGAGGTGCCATGCCGCTGGCTTGTGGTCAACATCGCTCGCGCCATGTGCTCGGGAATGAATTCTCGCGACCTGAGGAACACGATCATGTCGGGAACAGTAGTCACCCTGATGCCAAGGTTCCGTGCAAATGTCACCGGCCGGCGGTCATTCACCAATAAAGTGGCATTCAACTGTCGAGCCAGCGGGATAGCCGCTGCCTCGCCACCGCCAAACACGCGCAACGGCGGCGGCTCCTCAGCCGGTTCGGCCATCAGCTCACGGACTTCGCGAAAGAGTGCGGTGTTTGGATAATCCCGGGCGGGATACTGCCGGTCCGCATACATGATCTCGCGTTCGACAGCCCTTGGAACGACAATCTCGAATAACTGCAGGACGTATCCAACGAGCCCGACCTTGAATCCCACTGTCCAGAACGATGTGTCGAGCACAGCCTGAGGGCGGACTCGCCGCTCAGGCGTCAGCTCGCTGGCCTGAGCAGAGCAGCTTTCGGCTCACCGTTTCAACCGCGGCTGCTAGACGTTCGTCTTCAAACAGGACGGCAAGCTGGCCCAGATCGCGCAGCATGTCCTCCGGGCCGTCATCCAGCAGAGGAATACCCTTTTCAACGGCTTCGGTCAGAAAGGCATGCCGATCGAGCCCGGCTATGGTCGCCGCCTCGCTGGAGCTGGCCCCGCCGACCAACGCCAGAAAGCCTTTCTCCAGCCGCTCCTCTCGCAGCCCGCGTATCGCCGCGCGCTCCAGCATCACGGCTTCCTGTTCGCCACTGATCTTCAGATAATCGCGAATCTCAGCTTCCTCAGCCTCGCTGAACCGCAGAGACTTGGCGTTGGCCTTCATGCCAAGATGGTAGCGCATCTTTTAGATGACGAGCGCATCTGCGGCGGCGTCCCATCGAACTGGGGGAGCCTGGTATAAGTAGGCACCATGCATCGTGCCACTGCTCACACGCGTTTCTTGCCTCTTGCTTTCGCGCTTCTCCTTGCCGCTTGCGGCTCGGCGACCAGCAGCGCACCTCCTGTAAGCCCCTCCTCAGCGGCGAGCTCAGTCGCGGCAAAGCCCGCCGCCAGCGCGGCCGCCTCGGCGTTGGCCAAGCCCCCGGCCAGCGCACCCGCAAGCGCGCCCACCTCAGCTAAGCCGGCCGCCAGCGGCGCGGCTACTCCCGGCAAGATCACCGCCTTCTACTCCACCGTCTCCCCCACGTTTGCACCGATGTGGATCGCCAAAGAGGCCGGCATCTTCCAGAAGAACGGTCTCGACGTCGACGTCCAGCTCCTCCAGAACCCGCAGGGCACGGCCGCCTTGATCGCCAACCAGGTCCAGATCGGCATCGGCGGCGCCGCCGACCTGCTCGGCCCGGACACCAACGGCGCCGACCTGCAGGCGCTGGCCACGTTTACCACCACCTACCCCTACGTCTTCGAAGTCGCCGACAGCATCAAGACGCCGGCCGACCTCAAAGGCAAGAAGATAGGCGCCTCGCAGGCCGGCGGGTCGGACTACGTCGCCCTGCTGTCGGTGCTCTCGAAGCTGAACCTCGATTTCCAGAAAGACGTCAGCATCCTGTTCGTGGGCGGCATTCCGCAGCGCACCGCGGCGCTGCTCGGCGGCAATATCGTGGGCACCCTCACCGCGCCGCCGGAGACCCTGAAAGTCGAAAGCCAGGGCTACCACTCGCTGGTCGACGTCACGTCCCTGAACCTGCCCTCCGCGACCTCCACGCTAACCTCCCACAAAGCCTGGATCCAGGCCAACCACGCCACCGTCCAGAAGTTCGTCGACTCCCTTATGGAAGGCATCGCCCGCGAGAAGGCAGACAAGCCCTATGCCGAGCAGGTGATGAGCAAGTACCTCAAGCTGGATGACAAGGTCGCCCTCGACGCCGCCTACGACTTCTTCGCCGGCAAGATCCTGCCCACCATCCCCGACGTCAAGGCGGAGCAGTTCAAGGATGCCGTCGACGGCCTGAGCAAGACCAACCCGGCCATCAAGTCCATCGACCTGAGCACCGTTATCGACGATTCCTTCGTGCAGGATGCCGCGAAGCGCGGCGTCGGCAAATAGTCCGGAGTAGTAAGCTGTTCGGGCATAACTTTCGGACAGCTAGGAGAACACACTTTGGCAGCGGCCGACAAGACGTATGAGACCGTAAAAATCGAGCGCGAGGACGGCATCACCTTCGTGATCCTCAACCGCCCCGAGAAGCGCAACGCCATGAGCCCCACCCTCCATCTGGAGATGCTGGACGCGCTCACGGAGCTCGAGACCGACCCTGAGACCAGGGTCCTGGTGCTCACCGGCGCGGGCGAAGCCTGGTGCGCCGGGCAGGACCTGCGCACCTTCTTCCGCGGCCTCGACGACAAGCCCGCCGAGCGGCGCCGCGTCAGCTGGGCTTCGCAGGAGTGGCGCTGGCGCAAGCTGTACTACTACCCCAAGCCCACCATCGCCATGGTCAACGGCTACTGCTTCGGCGGCGCGTTCACTCCGCTCATCGCCTGCGACTTCGCCATCGCCGACGACGAGGCCATCTTCGGTCTCAGCGAGATCAACTGGGGCATCTTCCCCGGCGGCCTGGTCACTCGCGTGCTGGTCGAAGCCATGACCTACCGCGACGCCATGTACTACATCCTCACCGGCGAGCCCTTCAACGGCAAGAAGGCTTCCGAGCTGCGTCTCATCACTAAGTCCGTCCCCAAGGCTCAGCTGCGCGAGGAGACCGTCAAGCTGGCCCGCGTGCTCATGCAGAAGAACCCGGCAGTGCTGCAGGCGGCTAAAGAGGTCTACAAGCACTGCAAGGACATGACCTTCAGCCAGTCCGAGGAATACATGGCCGCCAAGGGCAC
>DAIUFO010000306.1:0-5040 GCA_036844545.1 Chloroflexota bacterium | reverse complement strand
GCTCCGCGCCCGGCGGCGCCAAGCCCTCGATGGTCAGCACCTCCTTGTCGCGCGTTTCGTAGGCCAAGAACGTGCACGCGCTCACCGGCAGGCCCCCGACCAACACCGTGCAGGCGCCGCACACCTGTACGTCGCAGGAAACCTTCGTGCCGGTCAGCCGCAGCCGGTTGCGGAGCACGTCCGCCAGCGTCTCGCTGGCCTCGATCTCGAGCTTGAACTCGCGCCCGTTCACAGTGGAGTGCCAGATCATGCTGACGTCATGTCATACGCGCTCTGAAATGGGTGGCGCGGGCATCCTGCCCGCGAGTGCCTGAATGAGCTACCGTCAATTTTCATTGCTCACGGCCGTTGAGCCAAGTTGAGAAAGGTCCTTCGCTGCGCTCAGGATGACATATGAGGATCACCCCTCGAGCTCCTGCGAGAGCCGGCGGACGAATTCGGCGAAGATGTCGTCGGCGCGGCGGCGCATGGGCGTAGCGCCCAGGGCCGCGAGCTTGCCGAGCACCTCCAGGTGGGCGTTCAGGCTGAGCCTGGTGCCGCTGCCGGCAGGCTCCAGCAGGGCCTCGATGCTGCCTTTCACCCGAGCTTGGCCGCGGCCATCGTTGCCGGTCAGCTCGGCGCTGAGCCGGGTCGGCTCCTCCAGCGCCTGGATCGCGATCTCAACAGGCAGCTGCAGCCGGAACGGCCCCAGCTTGTCCGTAACAGTGGCGGCGTACCGCGTGTGAGGCTCGATCTCGCGCACGTCCGACACACCGGGAATGCAGCCGCTCAGCCGCGGCAGGTCGCTGACCAGGGCCCACGACGCCGCCGGGCTTGCGCCGACCTCAGTTTCCTTGCTGATTTCCAAAAGCACCCGAGTAGATTACGCCATCGTGGCGGCCGTCGCCGGCCGCTTGCGCAGCAGCTGTGAGCCGAAAGCGAGCACGCTCAGGAAGGCGGCCGACCCGCCAACCACCGCCGCGCCCGGCGCTCCCAGGACTGCGGCCATGGCTCCCCCGCCCAGCTGGCCGAGCTGGGGTCCGCCCGCGGTGAACATCCAGGCCACGGCCGAAACCCGCCCGCGAAGGTCGTCCGGGGTGGACAGCTGGACTATGGTCACGCGCGGTACTTCGCCCATCACGTTGGCGATGCCGGTGCAGAACAGGGCAATCAGCCCGATCCAGAACACGTGCGACAGCCCCAGGCACACCAGTCCCAAAGCCTCCACGCAGTAGGCCGCCAGCAGCATCGGCACCGGCCGCCGGATGCGACCTCGGGCTCCCAGGAACAGCCCGCCGGCCACCGCCCCAGCCGACAGGGCGGCGTTCAGCCAGCCCAGCCCCTGCGGGCCCACCACGAACACGTCTTTGGCGAAGATGGGCAGCAGGCCGCGTGAATTCCCCAGTGAGCGCGTGCAGAAGTCGATGACCAGTGGCCACAGCACCAGCGGCTGGCCCACGGCGTAGCGCAGCCCGCCGACCACCAAATCCCAGCTGGCCGGCTTCAGGCCGCCCAGCCGCGGCGCCGGCCGCATGGCCAGCACTGCCCCCATGAGCGCTACGAAGGAGATACCATTGGCCGCGTAGGTCCAGCCCAGACCGACGGTGGCGATGAGGATGCCGCCGACGCCCGGCCCAATCACAGTGGCCATCTGTCGCATCAGCGTGCTGAGGGTGTAGGCGTTGGCCAGCTCCTCCTCCGGCACCACGTTGGGCACCAACGCCTGCCGCGCCGGCCCGTCGAAGGCCTGAGCCGCGGCGCTTATGAACGTCACCAGGTACAGCGTGATCGCCGTGACGCTGCCGGCCATAGTCTCGATCACGATCCAGGCTGAGGCCGCGATCTGGATGGCTTGCACCCACACCAGCAGCCGTCGCCGGTCCACCATGTCGGCAGCGGCGCCACCAAACAAGGTCAGCAGCAAGAACGGGATCGCCCGCGCCGCGCCCACCAGCCCCAGCTGCAGCGCCGAGCCGGTCAGCACATAGACGTGCCAGGCGATGGCCACCACCTGGATCTGGTCGCCGACCGTAGACACGAGCTGGCCGATCCACAGCAGCCGGAAGTCCCGGTGCCGCAGCGTGACCAGCGCGTGCTGGCGCTGGAGAGGGTTAGCGGACGCCAAGCGCGCGGACCTCGAGCCGGCCGGCAAAGATGCGCAGCAGGCCCACAAGCCCCAGCAGCAGCGCCAGCATGGTGATGCAGAAGGCTGCTACCGGCCCGGTCTGGCCGTTGTTCCAGAGGTCGAAGATGGTCACCGCCGCCACCTCGCTGCCGGGCGCAGCCAGCAGGATGGACGCCGACAACTCACGGAAGGAGTAGGCCGCGATGTAGATCCAGCTGGTTACGAAGCCGGACATCACCAGCGGCAGGATGATGCGCCGGAAAGTGGTGCTCCAGGCCGCGCCGCTGAGCTGGCCTGCCTCCTCCAATTCCGGCTTGAGCTGGACCATAGCAGCGTAGGAGAAGCGCATGCCCATCGGCATGAAGCGCGTTACGTAAGCAATGCCGATGACCCACAGTGTGCCGTACAGGTTGAACGGCAGGGTGATGTAGATCCACAACAGGCTCAGCCCGAGCACAACGCCGGGAAACGCCTTCGGCAGGAACACCAGCATATCCAGCGCACGGCCGCGCTTATTGCCCGAGCGCACCACCAGCCAAGCCGCCACCATGGTCAGCAGGGCGCCGACCGTGCCGGAGCCCGCTGCCAGCACCATGCTGTTGCGAATGGCGCGCACCGTGGTCGGATAGTGCAGAATGAACTCGTAGTTCTGCAGGCTCACGTTGTGCAGCGCTTCAAGCGAGGGCGCGGCGTAGAACGGCAGCAGCGACGCCCAGAGCAGCACCAGCACAGGCAGGCCGAAGCAACAAACGAGGAGCACCAAGCAGAACCCAGCCACCAGGTACTTGCGCCGGCCAAGGTCCAGCCTTCGCGGCCGGTAGCCCTGGCCGCTCACCGTCGAATAGCGGCTCGAACCAGCCGTGATCTTTTGGTAGGCCCACAGACCCAATGCCGCAAGCAAAAGGAAGCCCGCGCCATATGCGCTGGCCAGGTTGATGTCAGTTGGCGTGCCCTCAGCGGCCTCCAGCACCGCCGTGGAGAGCGTGGGCAGGTGGGCTCGCAAGCCGATGAACGTCGGCGCCTCGATAGAGTCGAAGGCGTCCAGGAAGATGATCAAAGCCCCGGCCAGCAGCCCGGGCGCCGCCAGCCGAAGCGTGACGCGGAAGAATGACCGCGGCGCGGAAGCGCCGGCCATGGAGGCCGCTTCCTCTTGCGCGGGATCGATGCTGTGGAATGCGACGATGCTCAGCAGGAAGCTGATGGGCATCAGGTCCACGCCTTCGGCCCAGATCATGCCCATGCGGCTGTAGATGTTGAACGGTGGAGCGCCGAGTCCCAGCAAGCCCATCAGCGCTTTGTTTATCAGGCCGATCGTCGGGCTCAGCAGCAGGATCCAGCCGATGACCGCCAGCATCATGGGGATGATCACCCGGACGATCGACAGGCTGAACAGCAGCCCGCGGAATGGGACATTGGTGCGCTCGTGCACCCACGCCAGAAAGCCGCCGAGCAGCGTCGACAGGACGGTCGTGCCACCCGCGTAGATCACGGTGTTGAACAGCGAGCGGTAGAGGTCGGGATCGAGGTAAGCCTCCTGGAGTTTCTCCAGGGTGAATGTGCCTGCTGCGCCGGGAGGGGCGTCGCGGAGCATGCCGTACACCAACAGCACGAGCGGGCCCAGCGCGAGGTAGGCCAGCAGGGCCACGATGCCGCCGAGCAGGATCTTTTGCCAGTCGATGGCCGGCCAGCTCGTCCGCTTCGGAAGCGGCAACGCCAGCGTGCTCATCGGGCTACCCAAACGCTACTTGCCGGACTTGAACAGGGTGCTGAACTCTTTTTCTTTCTGCGACAGGTTCTTGCCGGAGTCGGCGCCCTGGACCCACACCTCGCCCTTGGTCTGGTCGGCGATCTCGGGGTTCTTGAGCTTCACGTCATTCCGGGGTACCATGCGCGCCGTCTGGTCTGCCATGACCTGCATCCCGTCCTTCGAGAACAGCCAGTCCACGAACAGCAGCCCCGCGTTGGGGTGTGGGGCCGTTTTGTCAGCCATCAATGGCTCGCCGGCGATCATGGTCGGACGCAGGTAGGCGTAATCCACCGGAGCGCCCTTCTTCTTGGTGGCGATGAGCGAGTAGTCGAACAACGCCACCGACAAGTCGAACTCGCCGGCTGTGAGCAGGTTCAGTTGGTTGGTGCGGCCGTCGAGTACGTGCGGGTTCTGCGCCGCGAGTTTCTTGAGGAAGTCAGTCCCCTTGGCGTCGCCCATAGTGATCTTGATGAACTCTGCCCAAGCTGCGTCCTGGCCGTCGATAGACAGCTTGTCCTTCCAGCGAGGTTTCAGGTAGTCGTCATACGACTTCGGAGCCTCGTCAGGCTTGACGTTCTTTGTATTCCAGGCAGCGACTACGCCGTTGAGGTACATGTGTGCCCAGTAGCCTTGCGGATCGCGCATGCCTGGCTGCAGGCCTTCGAAGCTGGGTGAGTCATAAGGCACGACGGCGCCGGCGTCCTCGTAAGTCAGGATCGACTCGGGCGAGACGTCGATGACGTCGAATTGGGTCTTCTTGGCCCGGACCTCGGTCAGCGCCTTGTTGGCGAGATCGCCGTTGGTGGTGCGGAAGACCTCGCCTTTGACGCCAGGAAAGGCTTTGTTGAACCCGTCGATCAAGGCTTGGGCGTCGGCGGCGTTCATGGTGCTGTAGAGCATGAAAGCGCCCTCTTTCTGGGCGCCTTGCGTCAGGATCTGCTTTCGCTCGTCGGCCGACTTGCCCTTTAGCGAGTTGTTCAGGCCTTCGATGCTGTTGGGCTGAGCCGAGCCGCCAATGGCCGGCGCGGCGGCCCCACCTGTCCCGCCGCAGCTGCACAGCAGCAGCGCCAGAACCCCCGTAAGAAGAAAGGAGTTCCTGGAACCTACGGTTCCAAACCTCCCTACACGAAGCGTCAGGAAGCTCATCAAGCCCAACTTGAACCCTCTTTCAGAAGACGTGGAGCCAGCC
>DAIUFO010000305.1:4711-5054 GCA_036844545.1 Chloroflexota bacterium | reverse complement strand
GTCCTGTCAACTGGCCTGCGCAAGAGGCAGCCGGGTGGATTCCCTCACCCCAGCCCTCTCCCGCCGCGGCGGGCGAGGGGGGTGACATGCGTGTAGCCATCGCCGGGTGTGGGGTGGTGGGGGGTAAGCGCGCGCGGAGTTTGGGGCGGCATCGGCTGGTGGCTTGCGCTGATGTTGCGCCCGAGCTGGCGCGGCAGCTCGCGGGGGAGCACTCGTGCGAGGCCGTAGCCAGCGCCGCCGAGCTTGTGGCGCGCGAGGACGTGGAGGCGGTGCTGGTGTGCACCACCAACGATGCGCTGGCGCCGGTGGCGCTGGCGGCGGTGGAGGCGGGCAAGCACGTGCC
>DAIUFO010000305.1:0-4701 GCA_036844545.1 Chloroflexota bacterium | reverse complement strand
CCTCTCGACCCCGATCTCCACTCATTACGAGCTAGCAGCGCGCTCCCTGGAGGCGGGCAAGCACGTGCTGGTGGAGAAGCCAGGGGCGCGCGCCCTCGAGGAGCTGTTGCCGGTGCGGGATGCGGCGCGGCGGATGAACCGCATCGTGAAAGTCGGCTTCAACCACCGCTTTCATCCGGGCTTGAGTCAGGCCCACCAGCTGTTCGCGGAGGGCGCCATTGGCGACCTGATGTACATCCGCGGCCGCTATGGGCATGGGGGCCGGCTGGGCTACGAGCGCGAGTGGCGAGCGAGCAAAGAGCGCGCCGGCGGCGGCGAGCTCCTCGACCAGGGCAGCCACCTGATCGACCTGGCGCGCTGGTTCGCCGGCGATTTCGGCGAGGTCTCCGGCCACATCGCCACCTGCTTCTGGCCCATGCCGGTCGAAGACAACGCCTTTATGTCGCTGCGGGCCGCGAGCGGCGCCATCGCCTGGCTGCACGCCAGTTGGACGGAATGGAAGAACCTGTTCTCGTTCGAGGTCTTCGGCCGGACCGGCAAGCTCCAGGTCGACGGCTTGGGCGGCAGTTACGGTCCCGAGCGGCTGACGTACTATCGCATGCTGCCGGAAATGGGCCCGCCGGAAACGAGCGTGTTCAACTATCCCGAAGAAGACACATCGTGGGAGGCTGAGATCGAGCATTTCGCGACCTGCATCGAGCGCGGAACGAAGCCCAGCGGCAGCATCGACGACGGCATTGCCGTGCTCGAGGTAGTCGCCAAGTTGTACACGGGCCAGCGGTGATCATCACCCGCAGTCCGCTGCGAATCACGCTGGGTGGCGGCGGAACCGACCTGCCATCCTACTACCGCGAGCACGGCGGCTTCCTCATCGCCGCCGCCATCGATAAGTACGTGTACATGACCGTCCACGACACGTTCGGCGACGACCTCATCGTGAAGTACTCCAAGCTGGAGCGCGTCACGTCGACGGAGCAGGTGACGCACCCGCTGTTCCGGGAGGCGCTGCGGCTGCTGGGCATGTCCGGCCGGGCGCTGGAGCTCACCAGCCTTGCGGACATTCCCGCCGGGACAGGCCTCGGATCGTCCGGCAGCTTCACCACGGCCCTCCTCAAGGCGCTGCACGCCTACCGGAACGAGGCCATTCAGCCGCGAGACCTGGCTGAGGAAGCCAGCCACATCGAGATCGATCTCTTGGCGGAGGAAGTCGGCAAGCAGGACCCTTATATCGCCGCCTTTGGCGGGGTCACCTGCTTCGAGTTCCCTCGCGAAGGCGACGTATCCGTCCGACCCCTCTCTTTTTCCACCGAGACGCTGTACAACCTGGAGGACAACCTGCTGCTGTTCTTTACCGGTTACTCACGATCCGCGTCCGATGTGCTGCACGACCAGAACCGCCGTACGCTCGATCGCGACGAGGCAGTGGAACGCAATTTGACCGAGCTGAAGGACATGGCCTACGCCACCCAGGCGGCGCTGGAGTCCGGCGATTTCGCCAGCTTCGCGAAGCTGCTGAGCGCCCAATGGGAGCAGAAGAAGCGACGCAGCCAAGGCGTGAGCAATGGCCAGATCGACTGCTGGTACGAGCTGGGTACGGCCGGCGGCGCCCTCGGTGGGAAGCTGGTCGGCGCCGGCGGTGGCGGCTTCCTGATGTTCTATGCGGAGGATCGCGTACGGCTGCGGCACGCTATGGCCGAGGCGGGTTTGCCCGAGGTGCGGTTCCGCTTCGACTTCCAGGGAACGCAGGTGGTCACCCAGTCGTGAGCCAGCCGCCACTGCCGGTCGCGATCCTGGCCGGCGGCTTCGCTGCCCGCCTGCGGCCGCTTACGGAAGACAAGCCCAAAGCTTTGATCGAGGTAGCCGGCGAGCCGTTTATTGCCCATCAGCTACGGCTGCTGCGTTCCGAGGGTATTCAGGATGTCGTGATTTGTGCGGGCCACCTCGGGGAAATGATCGAAGGCTTTCTGGGCGATGGGCACGCATCCGACGTTCGCGTACGTTATTCGTACGATGGTCTGGAGCCGCTGGGGACCGCGGGAGCCCTGAAAAAGGCCCTGCCGTTGCTGGGCGATGCCTTTTTCGTGCTGTACGGCGATTCCCTGCTGCCGTGCCCCTACGCGCCCGTGCAGGACGCCTTTCTTGGCAGCGGCTGCCTGGGCCTCATGACGGTGTACCGCAACGAGGGGCATTGGGACACGAGCAACATCGAGTTCGCGGAGGGCCGCATCGTGGCCTACAGCAAGCAGCATCGTACTCCGGCTATGCAGCACATCGACTACGGACTTGGCGTGCTGCGGGGAAGTGCGCTGGAGGAGCTGGACGGCCCCTGCGACCTGGCGTGGCTGTACCAGCAATTGCTGGCTCGGGACCAGCTGGCCGCCCATGAGGTCCACGAGCGGTTCTACGAAGTGGGATCGTTTGCCGGGATCGACGAAACCGCACACTACTTGAAGTCCCAAAAGGACGCCAGCCCTGCAGTTCACTGAGCAGTACCTGGCTGAGGCGCACGCCGTCATCGACGGGCTGGATAAATCGGCCATCGAGCGGCTGGCGGACGAGTTGGCCGCGCTGCGCGACCGCGGCGGCCGGCTGTTCGTCCTCGGCGTCGGCGGCAGCGCCGCCAATGCCTCACACGCCGTCAACGACTTCCGCAAGCTGGCCGGCATCGAGGCCTACGCGCCAACGGACAACGTGTCCGAGCTGACCGCTCGAACCAACGATGAGGGCTGGTCGACGGTGTTCGCGGCGTGGCTTCGGACCAGCCGCCTCAAGCCAGAGGACATGCTGCTGGTGCTGTCGGTGGGCGGTGGCAGCGAGCAGCCGAGCGTGAGCCCCAACCTCGTGGAAGCCCTGCGCTTCGCCAAGACCGTCGGCGCTCGCGTCGCGGGCATCGTCGGCCGTGATGGTGGCTACACCGCCCGCGTTGCCAACGTGGTGGTGTTTGTGCCCACGGTGAACCCGGACCACGTGACGCCCCACGCGGAGGCGTTTCAGCCGCTGATCTGGCACCTGCTGGTGTCGCATCCGAAGCTGAAGGCGGTTGCCACCCGCTGGGAGTCGCTGAGGTAGCCCGGGCGATCTTCCTCGACCGCGACGGCGTGCTGAACCGCGCCGTTTTCCACGGCGACCTCCTAGGCTCCCCGCGAAGTCTCGCCGATTTGGAGATAGCGCCAGATGCCGCGGCCGCTCTGGCCAGCCTCAAGGCCGCCGGGTTCTTGCTCATCTGTGTGACGAATCAGCCCGAAATCCCGCGAGGGCTGCTGAGCCGTGAGGCGCTCGACGACATCAACGCCGCGGTGCGGGCCGCTTTGCCGTTGGACGACCTGTTGGTGTGTTGCCATCAGGAGAGCGACGGCTGCGATTGCCGCAAACCCAGGCCGGGATTGCTCCTCGAGGGGGCTCGCAAGTACGGCATCGATCTCGGGGCCAGCTTCATGGTGGGCGACCGCTGGCGAGACGTGGAGGCCGGCGCCAGAGCCGGCTGCCGGACAGTGCTGATCGAAACGGACTACGACGACCGGGCGCCTGCGACGCCACCAGATAGGCTCGTCCAGTCACTGAGTGAGGCCGCCGGCTGGATACTCAAGCAGGCGGCCAGAGTCTAGCGTGCTACATTAGCGGCTGGATGGCTTCGGTTGCGGCCCCCGCCACAAACCTCCTGCCGGAGGCGGCGCGCCGCTGGCTCTCCACCGCCCGGGTGAAGGTTTTCGCCGACGGTCCAGACCTCTCCCATCTCGACAAGCTCGCCGAACAGCCGCACATCCGTGGCATCACCACCAACCCTACTCTCCTGCGCAAGGGCAACGTCCGCGACTACGAGGCCTTCGCCCGGCAGCTCCTAGCCGTGATTCGAGATAGGCCGGTGTCGTTCGAGGTGATCGCCGACGAGTTCGACCAGATGGAGCGCCAGGCCCGCAAGATCGCCGGCTGGGCCGGCAACGTTTATGTCAAGATCCCGGTCACCAACACGCGCGGGGAATCCTCACGCCAGCTCGTCCACCGCCTGAGCCACTCTGGGGTAAAGGTCAACACCACGGCGCTGCTCACGCTGGACCAGGTGCGCGAGATGGCAGAGGCGCTCGAAGGTGGGGCGGCCGCCTACGTGTCGGTCTTCGCCGGCCGCGTGGCCGATACCGGACAGGATCCCGCGCCGATGATGGCCGAGGCGGTCGACATCCTACGAGCGCAGCCGAACACTGAGCTTATCTGGGCCAGCCCGCGCGAGCTGCTGAACCTGTTCCAAGCCGATGCTTGCGGCTGCCACATCATCACCATGACCGCTGATTTGCTGGCCAAGCTCAGCCTCATCGGCAAGGACCTCACCGCCTACTCGGCTGAGACCGTGGGCATGCTGCACGGCGACGCCGTCCAGGCCGGCTACGAGCTGTAGCCGGCATTCGCCTCGAGACGCCCACCTAAAATTCGCGGGGAACCGTGGTGCTGCATAGCCGGATAATGCCATCTCGGCTGCTGGCGGCCTTGCTGGCAGCGCTGCTGCTCGCCTTCGGACTGCGGGTGGCTGGGCTGGAGACACAGTCCATCTGGGTCGACGAAGGCTTCAGCGTCGATTTCGCCAGTCAATCGGCCAGCCGGATGACAGCCATGTGGAAGGCCCGCGGGGGCTTCGGCGTGATCTCCGATCCTCAGACTCAGCGCGCCGCGAACGACCCGCTGGCGATCGCCGTGGACATCCACCCGCCA
>DAIUFO010000304.1:0-5065 GCA_036844545.1 Chloroflexota bacterium | reverse complement strand
GGCTGCTTATTAGAACGAATAACTCAGCCTATTTGTGACGACCTACACTAGCGCCTGTAGGTGTGGACCGAGCCGTCGTTGATGGGCTCGTTGATGAAGATCTCGCCGTTGCGGATCTTGAGGTTGAAGGTGCAGTTGGGGTTAGTGCAGACCCAGGCCTTGTACTCGATGGGTGCGCCCTGGTTGCCGAAGTCGGACAGGGGCACTAGGTCCCCAACGTCGCACTTCTTGCATTTGGGGAAACTGAATTCGCCCATCAACTTGCTCCAGACTGCTCGGGTGACTGTTTCCGGGGCATGTGCGCCCCCCGGAAGTTAGTGCAGTATATCAAGTGCTAGGATCAACTTTCCTGTAAGAGAGCCTCGATGTACCCGCATTCGCCGCCCTCCCACCGACCCACGAATTACTACTGGATACTCGTGCTTTGCGTTGTGGCAATGCTGCTCGTGCTGTTCGTGGCGTTGCGTACGGTGGCCGGCCGCTTTACCTCGGCCGCGGCGCAGACAACGCTTGCCGCGCCGGCAGCCAGCGCCGCGAAGCCGCAAGTCAGCGCGGCAGCGGAGGCAACGCCGGCAGTCTCAGCGGAGGGGGTCGCCGCCGTCGCGCCCGCGGCCACGCCAGGCGGCGTTGTGGAGGTCGATCCCAAGGCGCTGACGGAGTCGCCCGGTACCTATCGGTCACGCGTGATCAAGGTGCGAGGCACGGTGTTCTACAGCGGCAAGCTGGAGGGTGGGAAGACCTGGATCCAGATTGTGGACAAGAACAACGTGTATGTGGATGGCCAGATGGCCGACTCACTCCCGGCCAGCATCGCGAAGGGCATGGAGGTGGAGCTGACCGGCATCGCCGCGGGTCTCACGAGCGTCACGGCCTCCAATGGCAAGGATTACGACCAGGCGTACATCGATCCCATCCAGAAGATAGAGCCGATTAAGTAGAGAGACGCCCCAACAGGCGCTCGTATTTGGCCTTGGTGCGGTCGGCGATGGCGTCCCAGGTGAACTCGGTGGTGGCTTTGGCTTGGGCGCGCTCGGCGCGGCAGGCCGAGAGCGCCGGCTGTTCCAGGACGTGGGCGATGCCCCAGGCGAGAGAGTCGGCACTGCCGGCATCGACTATCACGCCAGTCTCCTCGCGGTCCACGACTTCGGCCAGGCCGCCGGCGTTGGAGCTGACCACTGGCACGCCCAAGGCCATGGCCTCCAGGGCCACGATGCCGAACGGCTCGTACACGCTGGGGAAAATGGCCACGTCAGCCACCTGGTAGAGCCTGTTGCGGACCTCGTCGGACACGAAGCCGCTGAACAGCAGGTGATCCGACCAGGCCTCCTGACCAGCGCGCCAGCGCGCATCGTCGAGTGCTGGCCCGCTGCCCACGGCGATGAACTTAGCCTCCGGCACGATCTCCAGCGTCTTGGGAATGGCGTCCAGCACCACGTAGATGCCCTTCTCGGCGACCAAGCGGCCGACATACAGCACGATCTTCTGTTGGTCGCCGGCATATTCGCGCCGGAATGACTCGCGATCGAAGCTCGCGTCCGCCAGCCGGCTGACGTCGACGCCGTTGGCGATGATCTCCAGCTTGCTCGACGGCACCTCGAACTCGTCACGGATTTGGTTGGCCATGAAGCGGCTGCAGGCGATGAGCTCGTCGGCCTCGTTGGCCAGGCGCCACTCCTGCTGATGGATGCGAGCCTGCAACTCGTTGTGGATGCCGCCGTTGCGGCCGGACTCGGTGGCATGCATCGTTCCGAGCAGCGGCAGCCCATAGTCCGCCTTGAGCCGGATGGCCGCCTCGCCCACCAGCCAGTCGTGGGCATGAACCAGCCAAGGCCCTGGCAGCGTGCCCACGATAGCGGCGCCTCGGCCGTAGATGTAGTCATTGACGGCCAGGACATTCTCGACGAAATCCTGGGCATGTTGCTCGCCGTCCACCCGGGAGACCGCTAGGTCGCCGTCAGCTTCCTCGGCTGCCGCGGATTTCAGCCGCGGCGTGACGACGTGCACGTGTACGCCCTTGCGGGCCAGCTCAGGTGCAAGATGTGCTACATGGGCGCCCAGGCCGCCGACCACGAAGGGCGGGTATTCCCAGGAGAGCATGAGCACGTTCATACAAGCATGCGGGTAGTCATAATTGATTCGCGGTGAAGTCGCTCGCGGACCTGCTGGTTTCCATTGTGCCCCACCGGCACCACGAAACAACCGCGCCCGCGGCGACCCTATGCAGCAACTGCCATACCGACCTGGCTCACGGCTCCTGCCCTATGTATCAACGCTACCGCGTGTGCGACGTGTGCGGCCGTCACTTTCACGTGCCTGCGCGCGAGCGCATCCAGCAGCTTGTCGACGCTGGCACCTTCCATGAGGTGAACCGATCGCTGGCCTCGGTCGACCCGCTGTCCTTCACCGATCGGCTGCCTTATCGCCAGCGCTTGGACGACGCCCGCAAGAAGACGGGCGTAACCGAAGCGGCGGTCACCGGCACAGGCAGTATTGGCGGCGCGCAGGCCGTGCTGGTGGCGCTCGATTTCGAGTTCCTGGGCGGCAGCATGGGCTCGGTGGTGGGCGAGAAGGTAACGCTGGCATTCGAGCTGGCAACCAGGCGGCGACTGCCGATCATCACCATCTCCACCAGCGGTGGCGCCCGCATGCAGGAGGGCATGCTGTCGCTGGTCCAGATGGCCAAGACGTCCGCGGCGGCGCGGAAGCTGCACGAGGCCCGCCAGCCGTTCATCTCGGTGCTGGCCGACCCGACCACCGGTGGCATCTACGCCAGCTTCGCCAGCCTGGGCGACGTTATCATTGCCGAGCCCAAAGCCCTCATCGGCTTCGCTGGCCCTCGTGTGGTCGAGCAAACGATGCACCAGCAGGTGCCGGATGAGGTCCACCGCGCCGAATACGGCCTGGCGCACGGCGCGCTCGATCAGATCGTGGAACGTCCGCTGCTGCGGGACAAGCTGATCGCCCTGCTGACGGCGCTGTCCTGGCGTAACCGCGCGAACTTCGTGGCGGCGGAGGAGCCGCCCGCGCCAGCCCTTCCGGGCGCGCTTCGTCCGGCATGGGAGATCGTCCAGCTCGCGCGGCGGAACGATCGCCCGAGCTCGCTCGAGCACGTGCGGGCTATGACCTCGGACTTCTTCGAGCTGCATGGCGACCGGGTGGGTGGTGACGACGCGGCCATCGCCATCGGCCTGGCCAACCTGAGTGGCCGGCCGGTGGCCATCATAGCCGAGGAGCGCGGCTCCGGGACGCCGGACGATCCGACGCGTGGCGGCCGGCCGATGCCGGCCGGGTATCGCAAGGCCTTGCGCATGATGAGCCTGGCCAACAAGTTCGGCCTGCCGCTGCTGACCTTCATCGATACGCCCGGCGCCTATGCTGCCATCGAGGCCGAGGAGCGCGGCTTGGCTCGCGCCCTCGCCGAGTGCTTGTCGTACATGTCGGGCATCTCCACCCAGACGGTCGCAACCGTGGTGGGCGAAGGCGGCTCCGGTGGCGCCCTGGCGTTAGGCGTGGCCGACCGTGTGCTGATGCTGGAGAACACGATCTACTCCGTCATCTCGCCCGAGGGCGCGTCCGCCATCCTGTACCACGACGCCAGCAAAGCTGAGGAGCTGGCCGCGTCGCTGCGCATCACTGCCGCCGATTGCAAAGCGCTGGGCGTCGTGGACGAGGTAGTGCCTGAGCCCGAAGGCGGCGCTCACCGCGATCCGGTGCACTCATCGCAGTTGCTGAGCCAGGCTATCGTGCGAGCGCTGGTCGATTTGCAGCGGTCGCCGCTGCGCAAGACGATGAAGGCCCGCTACCAGAAGTTCCGGCGCATGGGCCATCACAGCCGCTACTTCAACGTGGCCGTCTCGCGCGAGGTCTCGCTGCTGGGTGGTTACATCCGCGACCACTGGCCCACGCGGAAATCCCCTCTCCCGGTGGGAGAGGGTGGGAGTGGGCGCTGTGTCTGAGCCGCTGACCGGTATTCGCGTCGTCGACTTCTCGCGGGCGCTGGCGGGGCCGTTCTGCGCCCAGATGCTGGGCGACATGGGCGCGGACGTGGTCAAGATCGAGGCTCGCCAGGGCGGCGACGATTCTCGCGGCTGGGGCCCGCCGTTCATGGGCCAGGAAAGCACCTACTTCTTCGCCATGAACCGGAACAAGCGCTCGATGACGCTGGACTTGAAGAAGGGTGGGGACATTGCCGAGCGGCTGCTGGCCCGGGCCGACGTCGTGGTCGAGAACTTCTCGCCCGGCACCATGGCGCGCCTCGGCCTGGGCTACGAGCAGGTCAAAGCCTACAACTCACGCGTGGTCTACTGCTCCATCTCAGGCTACGGCCAAACAGGGCCGGGCAGCAGCTTGCCCGGCTATGACATGACCGCCCAGGGCGCCAGCGGGCTTATGAGCGTGACCGGCCACGACCAGCCGACTCGAATGGGCGTATCCATCGCGGATCAGGTAGCCGGCATGTTCGGCGCCTTTGCCGTCGTGTCGGCGCTGTACAGCCGCCGCGACACCGGCCAGGGGCAGTTCATCGAGACGTCGTTGCTGGGGGGCATGGTGGCC
Source organism: Chloroflexota bacterium (assembly GCA_036844545.1). Classification (GTDB taxonomy): domain Bacteria; phylum Chloroflexota; class JAJPGV01; order JAJPGV01; family JAJPGV01; genus DATGVV01. Next base: position 511 of record DAIUFO010000304.1, on the reverse strand, counting down.
ACCTTGATGCACCATGCTTCGGCGTACCTGAACGCGGGCAAGGTGGCTGGCTTGCAGGGCAACACCCACGCGACCATCGCGCCCTACGAGACGCTGCCCACTAAGGATGGCTTCATCAACGTCGGCGTTGCCAACGACCGGCTGTGGCAGCGCTTCTGTGAGGCCATGGAGCTGCAGTCTCTGCTGGCCGATGAGCGCTTCTCATCCAATGCCGATCGCGTCCGCAACCGGACCGTTCTGGCCGAGCTCATCACCGAGCGCTTCGGCAACTTCACCACCGCGGACCTGGTTTCGCGCCTGACGGGGGCCGGCATTCCCGCCGACGCGATCAAGAACGTGGCCGAAGTGTTCGAGGATCCGCGTGTCCTCCACCTCGGCCTGAAGCTCGGTATGGAGCATTCCACTTGCGGCCACATTGAGATGGCCGGCATGCCGTACCTGCTGAGCGGCACCCCCGCCACGGCGCGCCTGGCGCCGCCGGCCCTCGGCCAGCACACCAGCGAGGTGCTGT
>DAIUFO010000303.1:0-5101 GCA_036844545.1 Chloroflexota bacterium | reverse complement strand
TGCTCACGCCTGCCCTCTGAGCTGAGCCCCCGTCGGCACACGGCTGCCAGCTGTCTGGCGACGTTTACTGGGCGCGACCGGTAAGGTGAAGCGGATAGCCGTCCCTGCCTGGCCGGGCGGCCGAGCTGCCGGCGGACTCTCCGCCCAGATACGCCCGCCGTGAGCTTCCACAATGCCCTTGCAGATAGCCAGTCCCAAGCCGGTGCCACCAATCTGTCGCGCCCGGGCTGCTTTCCCGCGGTGAAAGCGTTCAAACAGCGTCGGCAACTCGTCGCCCGGAATACCCATACCTTCGTCAAGCACGCTCACCATGACCTCCTGGCCGATGATCTCAGCCTTGACCGCGATGTGCCCGCCGCCGGGCGAGTATTTTATGGCGTTGTCGAGCAGGTTGTAGAGGACCTGCTCGACGCGGTGAGCGTCGGCCCACACTAATGGCAACGAAGCTGGGACCATCATGAGGAAATGATGCCCCTGGGCACGCACACGAATGCGTTCCATAGCAGCGTGCACCAGCGGGCGCAGGCGAGCTGGGCTGGGCGACACGCTCAGCGTGCCCGCGCCGATCTTGGTCATATCCAGCAGGTTGTCGACCAGCTCCTCCAGCTCGTCACTCGCCTCGGAGATGACCTCGATGCAGTGTTTGGTTGTCGCCTCGTCCTCCGGCGCGTCCGGCAGAAGCAGGGTCGTCGCGTAGCCCTTGATGAAGCCCAGCGGCGTACGCAGCTCGTGCGACACGGTGGACAGGAACTCGTCCTTGAGCCGGTTGAGCTCCTCCTCGGCGGAGATGTCGCGCAACACGTGGACGATGCCGGCGAGGTGGCCGTCCTGGTCGCGAATCGCGGAGCGAGTGACGGCCACGTGCACCTGCCGGCCGTCGCGGGTTTCAATGACATCTTTGCTGATCCCGAGATCGGCTTCCTGATTCCGAAGCGGGCACGTCTGAATGCAACTGGGATCGCGCGCTTTTTCCTTGGAGCAGACGATTTCGCAGCACGGCCGTCCCAGCACCTCTTCGGCCTGCCAGCCGGTCAGCGCTGAGGCAGCGGGGTTGAACGCGGTGATGCGCAGGTCCAAGTCCGTCGTGAACACGACATCAGCCATCGAGCCGACAATCCCCTCGTAGCGGCTCTTCTCCAGGGCCAGCGCCGACAGCGCCCCCTGGAGATCGTTGCGCATCTCGTCGAACGCCTGCGCCAGCACACGGACCTCGCCCTCGCCCTCGTGAGGAATCGGCGTATCCAGATCGCCGCCGGCTATCCGGCGGCTGGCCGTAGTCAAGGCCTCAATCGGCCTGGCCACACCACCCGTCGTCAACCACACCAACCCTAAAGCAAGCAGCAACGTGACGCCGCCGAAGAGGGCGATCTGATGCTCCCAGCGATTCGTGTCCGCGGCTAGTTCTGCTTCGGAGCCACCCAGAGCGAGACCCCAGGGCACGCTGTGGAGCGGCACAAAGGCCATCACGTGGCGTTGGCTCTGGTCCGTGGGGTCGGTCATGGCTACGGGAGCAGTGAGGCCCACGGCGCTCTTGTGCTGGGCCAGCAGCGGCTCGTAAAAGTCTGGGTGCTCGCCGGGCCCCAGTACATGGTCAGGCTCCGATGAGGCAAGCACGCGGTCATATTGGTCTACCAGCTCCGCGTGGCCGGTCCGCGCCAGGCCATTGGCGCTCGCTATCAGATCCCGCATCAGGCCCTGGTTTGGCGACATGACCTCCCCGAGAACGCCAATCGCCTGGCCGTCACTCGCCAGGACAGGAACGGCCAACAGGGCGGCCGGTTGGCCCGCCAGGGTATCAACCCCCGAGGCGTAGCGGCTGTCCATCGTCAGCGGGTCCAGGGCGTGCGGGTGCGCCTGGATGTAGTCGGCGAGCGCCGCCGCATCAATCGACTGTGACCAGATGACGCGCCCTTGATTGTCCAGCAGAAAGGCGCCGCGGACGAAGGACTGTGGCTGGCCAAGCGCGTCTGACAGGGTTTGACGTTGCTGTGGGGAATCGCCCAGCGCGTCAGCGACCAGCGCCGCGGCCCGCTCCAGCTGCCGGAACTGCTGCTCGACCTCGGCATCGAGGAACCCGGCAGTCGACGTGGTGATGCTCAGCCACTCGTTGACGGTTCGCTGCCTGCCATCCCGGGCGATCGCTGAGCCCAGCAGTCCAAAGAGGCTGAAGACGATGACCAACCCCACCAACACAAGACCGCCGATCTGCCAGCGGAGCGGCAAACCGGATAGCCGTCGAAGGGCGCGCTTGGCCTGCCGGACAAGCCGCTGCAGCCGAGTGTGGTCAGCCCCCGAATGCCCTCTGCTTCCAGCCGCGGACCGTCGTCGCTTCAGCAGTAACATAGTCGCGATTTTCAGCCCGGAAAGGACGCCGTCCGCCACCGAGCCCACCTGCATATGCTGCCGCGATCGCGCTAAACGGGGCCTGAACGCCACGTGAAAGCTGCGTAAACGGGCGGCCCTTCCTATCCGCACGGCAATAGCCATCACCTGGCGCTGGCGCCGGCCCGGACCGATCTAAGATTGCTGCCGGATGGGGTACCGCGTCACAGTCGACACCGGAGGCACCTTTTCCGACTTCGTGTCTCTGGACGAAGCCAGCGGGCGGCTCGAGGTCTGGAAGGTGCCGTCCACGCCGCGCGATCCGTCAGAGGCCGTCGCCGCTGCGTCGAGCACCTGCTGGCCCGAGGCGTTCGTGCGCAGGACATCACCTTTTTCTCGCATGGCACCACGGTCGGCACGAATGCGCTGCTGGAAGAGAAGGGCGTCAGGACGGCGCTGCTGGTCACCAAGGGCTTTCGGGGCGTGTATGAGGTCCAGGAGCAGATGCGCGGCTACGGACCGGCGGCATTTGATTTCTGGTTCCACAAGCCGCGGCTGCTGGCCCGGCCGCGCGACACGTTCGAGGTTCCCGAACGGGTTGGCGCCCACGGCGAAGTGCTGACAGCCCTGCGGCCGGAGGACGCCGCGGCGATCGCGGACGCCGTCGCCCAATCGGGAGTCGAATCCATTGCCGTGTGCCTGCTGTTCTCATTCCGGAATCCCGAGCACGAGCGTTTGCTGCAGCGTGTGCTGGCGGAGCGGCTGCCGCACGTGCCGATCTCCATCTCGTCCGAAGTGCTGCCCCAGATCCGCGAGTACTACCGGCTGAGCACGACTGTCATCAACGCCTACCTGCGGCCGGCGATGGCCGGCTATCTGGGGCAGCTCCAGGACCGCTTCCAGACGCTTGGCCTCAGCACGCGCCAGCAGTACCTAATGCAGTCCAACGGCGGGGTAGCCTCTTTTGCCCAAGGCGCGGCCCAGCCAGTCGGTACCTTGCTGTCCGGCCCGGCGGGCGGGGTCATCGCCGGCGTCGCGTTGGGATCGGTCGCTGGGCTCAGCGATCTGGTCACCTTCGACATGGGCGGCACCAGCTGCGACGTGGCGCTCATTCAGCAGGGGCGGCCGGCCGTGGCCACGCTCAGCAAGATCGGCGGGCGCGATGTGGCTGTGCCGATGCTGGACATCCATACCATCAGCGCCGGCGGCGGGACGATGGCCCGAGCAGAACCGGCCGGAGGCTTGGCGCGGCTGCGTGTTGGCCCCGAGAGCGCCGGGGCGAATCCCGGCCCAGCCTGTTACGCCCAGGGTGGGCAGGAGCCCACAGTAACAGACGCCGACCTGCTGCTGGGCTATCTCAACCCGGACAATTTCCTGGGCGGCCGCTTGCGGCTTGACCTGCCATCGGCCGAAGCGGCGATCAGAGGCCGCGTCGCCAGACCGCTCGATCTGGACCTACTGCCGGCCGCACAAGGCATCGTGCGCATCATCGACGCCAAGATGCAGGAGGCCATTAAGGCCATCTCCACGCGGCGCGGCTACGACCTGCGCGACTTCACCTTGGTCGCGTTCGGGGGCGCCGGCCCGGTGCATGCCGGCCGCATCGCGCGCGAGCTGGGCATGCGCAGTGTGCTGGTGCCGCCTTATCCGGGCGTCACCTCGGCCATGGGCCTGCTGATGGCCGACGTCCGCCGCGACCACCTCCGCTCCCGCCTGGAAGCGATCCATACCCTCAATGCCGCGTCCGCGGAGGCGCTGTACGGCGAGCTGGAGCGCGACGCTTATGAGCAGCTGCGTGCCGACGGCTTCGACGACGCGCACATACGCCTTGAGCGCCAGCTCGATCTGCGCTACGCCGGCCAGGGCTATGAGGTGACCGTCACCGCCCCGCCCGACCCGTGGAGCGCGGGGCTGCTGGCCGAAGTGCGGCAGCGTTTCGATGCGCAGCACGAGCGGCTGTTCGGCCACAAGGCGGAAGCCGAAGTCGTGGAGGTGGTCAATTACCGCGTGCTTGGCTTGGGCCTGGTGCCCAAGATCGAATTGAAGCCGTTCCCCCAGGCACAGACGCCCGTGAGCTGCGCGCGCACTGCCGAGCGGGCTGCCCACTTCCCAGAGCTGGGCGGCATGGTCGTCTGCCCCGTCTACGACCGGGCGGCGCTGGGACCGGGCCATGAGATTGCCGGCCCAGCCATCGTCGAGCAGCCGGATTCCACCGCAGTCGTTTTTCCTGGGCAGCGCGCGGCAGTCGACCGCTGGCTGAACCTGATGATCGAGCCGGCAGCATGAGCGATGTGGCCGATCCGATCACCCTGGAGGTGATCAGTGCCAGCCTGGCAGGCGTCGTGCAGGAGATGCAGTCCAGCCTGTTTCGGACTGGCTACTCGACCATCATTCGGGAGACGCAGGATGCCAGCTGCGCGCTGCTGGACCGCCACGGCCAGCTGGTGGCGCAGCACATCGTGCTGGCGCTGCACATGGGGGCGTTCCCGGCCTGCACCGCGGGCCTGCTGGCGGCCCACCCGGCGGAGCACATGCAGGAAGGCGACGCCTTCCTGGTGAACCACCCTTACCAGGGCGGCTCGCCTCACGCACCCGATATGGCGGTGCTGACGCCCATCTTCTATCGGGGACAGCACCTGGGCTTCGCGGGCAGCATCGCCCACAAGAGCGACATCGGCGGGCCGGTGCCGGGTAGCTGCTCCGGGCAAGCGCGCGAAACGTTCAATGAAGGCCTGCACCTCCCGCCGGTCCTGTACCACAGGGCGGGGCGGCCTAACCG
>DAIUFO010000302.1:0-5102 GCA_036844545.1 Chloroflexota bacterium | reverse complement strand
TTCGAGGTCCAAGGGCACGAAACGGAAGGGCAGCACCGCGTCAACGCCGCGCTGCGTGACATGTCGGCCAAGATGGGCGTGCCGCTGGTGGCCACCAACGACTCGCACTACACCTCTAAGGACGACTACAAGCCGCACGACGTGCTGCTGTGCATCCAGGTCGGTAAAGACTACAACGACCAGAGCCGCTTTCGGTTCGAAAGTGACACCTTCTACGTACGCTCACCCCAGGAGATGGGCGAGCTGTTCGCGGACATGCCCGAGGCGCTGGAAAACACGCTGGCGATCGCCGAGCGCTGCAACGTCGACATCCCCGTAGGAACTTGGATCTTGCCCAAGTACGAACCGCCGGACGGCAGCCCGCCCGAGGAACACATTCGCCGGCTGGTGTACGAGTCGGCTGAGCGGAAGTACCGGCCCGTCACGGAGGAAATCCGCGCCCGGATTGACTACGAGCTCGAGGTCATCGTCGAGAAGGGCTACAGCACCTACATGCTCATCGTGGCCGATTATGTCAATTGGGCTAAGGAGCATGGCATTGCCGTGGGGCCGGGCCGCGGCTCGGCGGCCGGCAGCCTGGTGTCCTACCTGCTGAACATCACCGGCATCGATCCGCTGTTTTACAAGCTGCCCTTCGAACGCTTCCTGAACAAAGAGCGTCCCAGCGGGCCCGACATCGACATGGACTTCTCGGACAAACGCCGCGACGAAGTCCTCAGCTACGTAGCCCAGAAGTACGGCGAGGACCGGGTGGCCCGCATCTGCACCTTCGGGACCATGGGCGCCCGCGCCGCCATCCGCGATGTCGGCCGGGTGCTGGCCATGCCCTACGGCGACGTGGACCGTATCTGCAAGCTGATCCCGCCCGACAAGCCGACAGTCCCGACCACCATCCAAATGGCCTTGGACCAGGTGGCGGAACTGCGGCAGCACTACCAGACCACGCCTTACGTCAAAGAGCTGATCGACCTCGCTCAGGACCTGGAGGGCACCGTCCGCCACGTCTCGACCCATGCCTGCGGCGTAGTCATCGCCGACCAGCCGCTGGTCGAGTACCTGCCGCTCATGCGCGATACCAAGGCCGACAGCGACGCCTCGTGCGGCGGCGTGAACCTGCTGACGCAGTTCGAGTTCAATGCCGTCGAGAAGATCGGCCTGCTCAAGATGGACTTCTTGGGCCTGATCAATCTATCCATCCTCGAAGACGCCGTGGCCTTCATCAAACAGACCCGCGGCATCGAGGTCGACATCAACGCCATCCCCCTGGACGACAAGGCCGCCTACGAGCTGCTGTCCAGCGGCGAGACGACCGGCATCTTCCAAATGGAATCGCCGGGCATGCGGCGCTACGTCCAACAGCTCAAGCCCAGCACGATCTTCGACATCGCGGCCATGGTGGCGCTCTATCGCCCTGGCCCGATGAACACCATCCCGTCCTTTATCGAGCGCAAGCACGACCCTTCCAAGGTGGTCTACCTTGACCGCAGGCTGGAGCCCATCCTGGCCGACTCCTACGGCGTGGTCACGTACCAGGACGACGTGCTGCTCATTGCCGTTCAGATGGCCGGCTTCTCCTGGGGGGAGGCCGATGCCCTGCGCAAGGCTATGGGCAAGAAGATCGCCGCCGAGATGGAGAAGCAGAAGGAAAAGCTCATCTCGGGCCTACTGGCCAACGGCCAGGACTACGGCATGACCGAGGACAAAGCCCGCCAGCTATGGACGCTCATCGAGCCCTTCGCCGGCTACGGCTTCAACAAAGCGCATGCCGCCAGCTACGGCTTCGTCGCCTACCAGACGGCTTACCTCAAGGCCAACTACGCGGTCGAGTATATGACCGCCGTCCTCACCGCTCAGCAAGGCAACTCCGACAAAGTCGCCTCGGCCGTGGCGGAGTGCCGCCGCATGAACGTCGAGGTCCTGCCGCCCGACGCGAATGAGTCGCAGCTCGACTTCACGATTGTGAAACGAAGTTCAGAGTTCAGCGAGTCAACAACTCAAAACTCAGAACTCAGAACTCAGAACTCGTGTATCCGCTTCGGCCTGGCGGCGGTCAAGAACGTCGGACGCGGCGCGTCGCAGGCCATCATCGAGGCACGTGCTGAGAAAGGCGCCTTCACCAGCCTGGAGGACTTCTGCAACAAGGTCGACTTCCGCGATATCAACCGCAAGGTCATCGAATCGCTGATCAAATGCGGCGCCTTCGATGGCATTGACGATATTGGCGGCCGGCAGTCGATGCTGGACGAGCTGGAGAAGGTGATGTCGTCCGCACAGGCGGCGCAGCGGGCTGCCGAGGTCGGCCAGGCGACCATGTTCGAGCTGATGATGGCCGGTGGCAGCGGCAGCGAGGTCATCGGCGACGACGGTTCAGCGGCGGCCGCCCTGTGGTCAGGCCGCGTGGGCCGCGGCGCTGTCGAGGACACCACCCCGCAGAACGTCAAGCTGGCCTGGGAGAAGGAGCACCTGGGCCTGTATCTCAGCGACCACCCGCTGATGCCATTGGAGCCGTTGCTGGCCGCGATTCGGAGCTGCAATATCGCCGAGATCGAGCAGGACCTGGCCGGCAAGACCATTACCATCGGCGGCATCATCAGCGCCCAGCGGCGCATCGCCACCCGCGCCGGCAAGATGATGCTGGCCGCCACCATCGAGGACCTCACCGGCTCGATGGAGGTCATCGTCTTCCCCCGCACCTACGACGAGACCGGCTCGCACTGGGTGGACGAGGCGCCGGTGGTCATCACCGGCAAGGTCGACTTCCGCGACGAGGTCGCCCAGCTGCTGTGCGAGACAGTGCAGCCGTTGGAGGAGATGGTGCAGCGCCGCGAGCCACTGCGGCTGGAGATAGAGCTGCGCCCCTCCGGCAACGAACAGGCCGACGTGAGCTGCCTCGAGCGCGTCATCGCCGCGCTGCACAGCTATCGCGGCAACGATCGCTTCAACCTGCGGCTCGGCGGCCAGCGCTTGAACAGCCACCCGGGGGCCACAACCTGGTGGAACCCCAAGCTCGACAAGCTGCTCGAAGGCCTGCTCGGCCCCAACCGCGTGCGCGTCCTGCCCGCCAGCCAAGCCGCTGCACTGATCGACGAATACGTCGGTCCCGTCAGCGATCCCAGGTACGAAGCCGCGCTCGCCGGTTAGGAGTCTCCGCTAAATAACATTGAATTAATGGTCGTGATCGTATGCTCTTTGAGACCACCTTCTCGCGCATCGATTTCGTGCGCCGTTCGGCTTCAGGCGCTCTGGCCGGAGGCATCGCCTTCGCCGGTGACCGCGGCATCCGCACCATCGAAGTCCGCGCCGGCGACCAGCCCTGGCGCCAGGCCCAGCTCCACACGCCGCTGCTGGGCGACCTCACCTGGGTCCAATGGCTGTTCGCCTTCGAAGCCTCCGGCCACACCGCCGTCACCGTTCGCGCCACCGACGGCACTGGTGCCCTCCAGGAACAAACCGAGCGAGGCATCTTCCCCGACGGCGCTACCGGCTGGCACACGGTTACAGCGGAGCTGTAGCCGATGGCCGAGGGAATCCTCGACTACGTCCTCAGCGATCATGCCGAGGAGGAGCTCGCACGACGGAAGATCGCGCGAGACGCCGTCTACGCCGTGCTTACACGTCCCGAGCAGCGCTTTGAGGCCCGGCCAGGGCGTGACGTTCTGCAGTCTCGAATCGGCGAACAGCAGCTACTGCGGGTATTCGTCGACGTGGACAGGCAGCCACAGGAAGTAGTAACTGCATACGTGACGAGTAAGATCGAGAAGTACTGGAGGCCAAAACCTTGAAGGTGAACTACGACCGGCGGACCGACACTCTCACTGTCGTCCTGAAGGAACTTGCCGACGTCGCCGAATCAGACGAGGCGAAGCCCGGGTTCATCCTGGATTACGATGCTGGCGGCGACCTCGTGGCGCTGGAAGTCCTCGACGCCTCCCAGCGGGTAACCAATGCCGGGCGCGTCGACTTCGAGGAAACAGCCAGCTAGCGACGCGAATCCAGACGCTCAGGAGGGGGATAGGAAGTGTTTAGGGGACTGTTACTTGCCCCTTTGAAGGCATGGTTGCTTTTGGCACAGCAAGTCTCCTTACTTATCTTCCAAAAGTAAGGATATCGACTAGAAGAGCGACGGCTGGCCGGCGGGGGCGGGGCGGCCGAGGTGCTGGTGGGCAAGAGGGGTGCAGACACGGCCGCGGGGCGTGCGTTTGAGGAAGCCGAGCTGGAGCAGGAACGGTTCGTACACGTCCTCGATGGTCTCGGACTCCTCCGAGATGGACGCCGCCAAGGTGTCGAGGCCGACGGGGCCCCCGCCGAACTTATCGATGATCGTCGCCAGCAGCTTGCGATCGATCTCGTCCAAACCGAGCTCGTCGATCTCCAGCATGGCCAAGGCGGCCTGCGCCGTTGGCCGGTCGATGACGCCTCTGGCGCGCACCTGAGCGTAGTCGCGCAGGCGCCGCAGCAGGCGGTTAACCACGCGCGGGGTGCCGCGCGCGCGGCGGGCGATCTCCATCGCCCCCTCGTCGTCAATCGGCACGTCCAGGATGGCTGCCGAACGCACGGCGATCTCCTGCAGCGCGGCGTGATCGTAGAAGTCCAGCCGGTAGGTGGCGCCGAAGCGGTCACGCAGTGGCGAGGTCAGAGCCGCGTAGCGCGTCGTCGCGCCCACCACGGTGAAGCGCGGCAGCGGGATGCGCACGCTGTGGGCGCCCGGCCCCTTGCTCATCATGATGTCGATGACGTAGTCCTCCATGGCCGGGTAGAGGACCTCCTCCACCACCCTCGGCAGCCGGTGCACCTCGTCGATGAAGAAGATGTCGCCCTTGCCCATCACCGACAGCATCGAAGCCATGTCGCCCGGCCGCTCGATGGCTGGCCCGGACGTGGTCTTGATCTTCACGCCCATCTCGTTGGCGATGACGTTGGCCAGGGTGGTCTTGCCCAGGCCGGGCGGCCCGTACAGCAGCACGTGGTCCAGCGCCTCGCCACGGCCGAGCGCCGCCTCGATGAAGATCGACAGGTTGTCCTTGACCTTGTCCTGCCCGATGTATTCGCGCAGCGAGCGCGGCCGGAGGCTCAGCTCGAGCGGCCCATCGTCCGGCTGCTCT
>DAIUFO010000301.1:0-5188 GCA_036844545.1 Chloroflexota bacterium | reverse complement strand
CGCTGGCTCGGCCCGGACATCCACCTGCTGCCGATCGTCAAGGCCAACGCCTACGGCCACGGCGCTGTCGAAGTGGCACGCGCCGTCCTGAAAGCCGGCGCCGACGTCCTGGGCGTGGCCCGCGTCGAGGAGGGCGTGCAGCTCCGCATCGCCCGCGTCTATGCGCCGATCCTGCTAATGGGCCACACCCCCATCTGGGATGCCGAGGAGGTCGTCGCTCACGCCCTCACGCCGACGGTCAACAGCCTGGAGCTGGCCGAGGAGCTGAGCCGCATCGCCGAGCGCCGCATGGTCAGCCTGCCGGTCCAGATCAAGGTGGACACGGGCCTCATCCGCTACGGCTCGCTGCCGGAGGAGGCCATCGAGCTGGCCGAGGCCGTCCACCGGGTCCCCAACCTCAACCTGGAGGGCATCTACACCCACTTCGCTTGCGGTGAAGATGAGGACCCGGACTACACACGCGAGCAGCTCGACCGCTTCCAGGACGTCGTCCACACCCTGCGCCAGCGTGGCGTGGAGTTCCGCTTCCAGCACGCCGGCCACGTAACCAACGTCGGCATGCCGGACTTGCAGCTCAACATGGTGCGCATCGGCCTGGCGGTCTATGGCCTCTCACCGGCGCCGAACATGGCCGCCGAGATGGAGCTGCGGCCGGCCATGAGCCTCAAGTCGCGCCTGATCCGCATTACTTCCATACCCGCCGGCCAATCGGTCGGCTACGGTCGGACGTTCGTGTCGCCTCGCGAGGCGCGCATCGGCACGGTGCCCATCGGCTACGGCGATGGCCTCGACTGGCGCCTGCAGAACAAGGGCTCGGCCCTGGTGCGCGGCCATCGCGTCCCGATCATTGGCCGCGTGTCCATGGACAACATCACGCTCGACTTGACCGGCGTCGACGCCGGCCTGAACGACGAAGTCGTCCTCCTCGGCTACCAGTCCGGCGAGCGCATCAGCGCCGAAGAGCTGGCCGCCCTCAGCGGCACCATCAGCTACGACGTCCCCTGCTCCATCACCGCCCGTGTGCCGCGGGTGTACGTGGGAAATTCCTCTCCCCCCGCCGGGGGAGAGGTTAGGTGAGGGCAGCCATACACTGCCCAAGCGGCCGCTAGATGGCCTGGCTGTTTCTCGGAGTGGTGGCTTTGCCCGTCGCCACGCTGCTGTATGTGGCAGGCCAGCGGCTGGCTCCGTACGTTCTGGAGCCAGTGCCCACATCCGTCGAACAGGCGCCCCCGCCAGCGCCGCGTTGGCGCCTCAGCAGCCGTCACCTCCTGGCCCTGCGAGCAGGCGCCGCCGTCGCGGTCCTCGCCGTGGTCGCCCTCGGCGTCAGCCGCTGGCCACAGGCGGCGCCTCGCCCGAAGGCGGTGCCCCCCGCGGCCGAAGTCCAGCTCCCGGTGCCTATCGCCCTCAAGGTCCGGACGCGCTTCGGCGCTGACGGCTCCGGTCCGGCCGAGCTCCACGAGCCGCGCGACATTGCCGTCGATCCCGCCGGCAACGTCTACATCGCCGACACCGGCAACAAACGCATCCTCAAGTTCACACCCGACGGCAGCCCTGCCGGCGCCTGGACCACCTCGCTCACCGAGCCCTCCGCCCTGGCGGTCGCCAAAGATGGCATCGTCGTGGACGACAGCGAAACCGGCCACCTCCACAAGTTCGACTTCGCCGGCAAGCCGGTGCCAGGCTTCGAGCGCGACCTGGGTCTGTCGCACTCCAGAGGCATCGCCGCCGGCCCGGACGGCGTCATCTACGCCGGCGATACAGCCAACAACCGCATCCTGAAGGTCGCTCCCGACGGCGCGCCGCTTGGCGCCTTCGACACCAAGGGCACCAAGCTCGAGCAGCCCACCGGCGTGGCTGTGGACGAGCAAGGCAGCATCTACTCCATCGAGCCGGCCGCCAGCCGCATCCAGAAGTTCGCGCCCGATGGCGCCCTGCAAGCCCACCTGTACCTGCCCACTGCCGTGACCGTCTTTCCCCCGCGAGCCATCTGGATTCCCGGCCGCGGCCTGACCGTCACCCTGCCCGACCAGAATGAGCTGCTGACCTACGGCCCTGCCGGCGTGCCCCAGGCGACCTTCGCGCCCGAAGCGCCCGCGCCGCTGCGGCCGCTGGGTCTGGCGCTGGCGCCCGACGGCCAGTCCGTATGGGTCGTCTGGAACAACAGCGCCACCGTCACCCTGCTGCTCTGGCCGTAAGATCGCGTCACGATGTTGGCTCCCGGCTTGCGCGGCAAAGCGCACCTGACCGTCGATTTCACCCTGACCGCCGCCGCCCTCGGCGACTTCGGTGTGGTGGTCCTGGGTACGCCGTACATGATCAACCTCATGGAGATCGCCTCGGCCAAAGCTGTGGAGCCCGAGCTGGAGCCCGGCCAAACCACCGTTGGCACGCTGGTCGACGTCAAGCACCTGGCCGCCACGCCCATCGACATGAAGGTCACCGCGACCGCGCAGCTCGTCGAGGTCCACGGCCGCCGCCTGGTGTTCGACGTCGAGGCCTACGACGAGCGCGAAAAGATCGGCGAGGGCCGCCACGAGCGCTTCATCCTCGACCTGGAGCGCTTCCTGCAGCGGACGCGGGCAAAACAGGAATCCCCTCGCCCGAATTCGCCGTCCGCGTAGGACCGGGAGAGGGCTAGGGCGAGGGTGTCGCGCTGCCCTGCAGCGCTCGCGTCAGCCCCTCCGTCGTGTCCGCGGCCACTTCCATATGGCCAAGGCGCAGCGTCTTGATCCAGCGCTGCTGGCCAAACGTCAACGCCACGAAATAGCCCAGCTCCACCAGCTCAGGGTTGGTGAAGTGCTGGTGCAGCCTCTCCCACAGCGCGTCGTCGGCCGCGTCGGCGTCGAAGATGATCGCCTCGGTGTAGGCCAGCGCCGTTTTCTCGCGGTCGTCGTACTTGCTCGAGTTGCGGAAATCCAGCAGCTCGGCATAGGCATCCTCGGTGAGCCCCTGCTGTCCGGCCCGGACAGATCGCTGGACCCCTCAGTACTCGCAGTCGATGGCTTTGGAAACGAACACCCGGCACAGCTCCTTGAGCCGGTTCTCCAGCACGCCGTTCTTGAAGCTGGCGTTCCACGTCTGCGAGAACGTCCGCAGGATCTCAGGATGGTTGGACCGAACCGCCTGGCTCTCAGGCCGCGGCGTGCCGTGCAGCCGCGCGTCCTCTAAATAGCCCTTGAGCTCGGGATCGGTGACCGTGGCTGGGTCGACGTACGGTATGCGAGGCGGCATGCCTCTATGCTACTGCCTGGATGGCTGGCTATGAGGTCTATTCCGACGGCGCCTGCTCGGGCAACCCGGGCCCCGGCGGCTGGGGCGTCATCATCCTCTCCCCCGACGGGCGCCGGCAGGAGCTCAGCGGCTGTGAGCCGCACACGACCAACAATCGCATGGAGCTGATGGGCGTGCTTCAGGGTTTGTCCGCGGTTCCCAGCGACACCGCCGTCACGGTCTTCAGCGACTCCCAATACGTCGTCAACGGCGGCCGCACCTGGCTTGACGGCTGGAAGCGCAAAGGCTGGAAAACCGCCGGCAAGACCGAGGTGATGAACCGCGACTTGTGGGAGTCCATCGACGCCGAGCGCTCCCGCCTGCGCCTCTCCTGGGAGTGGATCCGCGGCCACAACGGCCACGTCCTCAACGAGCGCGCGGACACATTGGCGCGAAAGGCTATCCTGGCCGGAACTGTAACCTAGGAGAAGTCCGTGGCATCAGCTGTCGTCGATACCACCAAGCTGCCCGACGATGTCATTGCCCGCATCATCGGCGCTGCCAAACGTGGCTGTTTCGCCGAGCAGCTCGTCACCACCGCCGTCCCTCTCGTCAGCACCTACACCGTCAACGGCCACCCCTTCGAGCTGCCTACGACGTAATCTACGACCGACGAAGCGTCTATGCCGGACATTGTTTGTCACGTGAACATCCCTTGGACATCAGGAATCGAGGGACAACACGACATTCGCTGGCCCGAAAACAAGATATCCCTCTGGGAAGAAGGCCTGGCCGCTCTTTTCGGGGGCTTCACCGTCACGGAAGGTGTGAAGGGCGCGTGGCGAACTGATGCTCCTGGCGCACGAAATGCCATCGTTTGGGGATGTTCACAATCGCTATGAGATTGCCCTGCCGCAACCGCAAGTGCCGTTGCTCCGAGAGTTCCTGCGCTATACGTGCGCGTCGTTCGAGCAGGAGACTCTGTACTTCGTGGTGGGCCAACAGGCAGAATACATTCCGAACCCTCTCGGCTGGCCACCTCCTGACGTCCCGTAAGTGCACATCTTTTGATCTTGACAAATGTCAAGCTTGGCGCTACTTTACAAACATCAAGTAGGAGGTTGGCGATGGACCGACAATACCAGCTTCTGGACGGGAGTACCTTCAATACCGCGACCCTTTCGCGCGAGGAGGCGCGCACACTCGAGGATTTAGAGGCACGCGTCCGTGGCGGCATGGACTACTTCGAACTGCTGCGGCACATCAAAGGAAAGGACTCGCCTCTGCTGGAAAACGGCCGGGTAACGCGTGAGGTCATACGGAGGCCTGTTTTTCAAATTGCAGCAGATATGGTGGGGCGTGCTGGGATCGCACAGGGCTGCGTTCTCGCTCCGCTTGGATTGGAAGGCATCGATCAAGAGGAGTTGCTCAGTTTGGGGGAAGCGGCGCAATTGCTCCTGATCAGCCGAGCGGCCGTGCATCAGGCTCTACGAGAACATCGATTGGACGGCAGGCAGGTGGGGACTGCATGGGTTATTCGGCGAGCCGACGTGGAAGAATACGGCCGGCGAAGGTCGCAGACCCGGGAACCAGCCGCGGTCTGATCGCCTCTGCCGACGAGGCTCCGTTAGTAAGGAGGCCAAGTTTCCAGGTCCGCTTCGGCGAATGCCTTCTCGATGTCGCGAAGCTCGGCCTGGAACTCGGCATCCTTAAGTGAGGCTGCCCAGAGCGCCTCGTCGTGCTGGTCGCGCAGCCGGCGCAATTCCCGCCGCAGCGCCCTCTCCACGAACACATCCTGCGATGGCGCCGCGCCCTCCTCGACCGCCTTCTTCATTGCCGTGACGACCGCGTCGTCCAGCTCATAGGTCGCTCTCATGAGACTACCAGCGAAGGATCGGCTTCCTCGCGGCGGTGACTTCGTCCAGCCGGCCGACCGGCGAGTAGTGGGGCGCTGTCGTCAGCAGCTCCGGGTCCTCGC
>DAIUFO010000300.1:0-5195 GCA_036844545.1 Chloroflexota bacterium | reverse complement strand
TATCACCCTATCGTGATAGGGTGACCCTTTTTACACACTCCGCGGGGCACGGCCGCCGGTGCTGGTGCTGCTGCACTCGATGGACGCTCCGTGGTGGTCGTGGTCGCGCAGCATCCCGCTGCTGGAGGAGCATTTCAGTGTGTGCGCGCGCGCCGGACTTGCTGGGGCACGGCAAGTCAGAGGTGAGGCGGGGACGGTCGCCTCGGTTGAGCATCACGCCGCGTCGTTGGAGCGCCTGACGAAGGTGTGGGGCTGACGCAGGGGTCCTACTTGGCTGGCGCGGCGCTGGGCGAGATCATGGCCATGGAGCTGGCCATCCGCAAGCCCATTCGTGGGCTGGTGCTGGGCACGCCGGATTTTCCCAGCGCGGAGGCGCGCTCGCAAACTGGGTAGCGACGTTTATCGGGCCGGATGGACTGGCGGCGCCGATGGACGAGGCCACGGTGTTTGCGCGCTACCACCCATCGGTGTTGGATCAGGCCCTGGTCGCGAAAAAGCTGGCTGCGACACTGGGGCTGGCCGAGGTGCCGAAGGAGCCGCTCCGAGAGACGCTGTGAGCGCGCTTCTAGTCCTCATGCGTCCAGAGGTCACATCCCGTGGCTCGGTGAAGCATCCGACGAAGCAGGCAGCTCGCAACCAAGGAGTAAGCCCATCACAGGTCGAGCGCCAAGCGCAGTCCGGCGGCCACGTCATCCGCCAGTTGCGGCGGGAGTGCGCCTAGCCGCCGCTCGAGATCATCCTTATCTACGGTTGTCAGCTGTGAGACGTTGATAACTGAATCGCGATCCAGCCCGGCTGTGCCTCGCGGGATGAAGACGTTGCCGCGTGCTCGCGCGAGCTGTGTCGAGCTCGTGACGATGGCGACAGTCGCGGTTTGGATGCGAGATCGATTGAAGTCATCCGCGGAAACCACTACAACCGGACGGTGCAGAGCCGGAGCGGACCCTCGTGGCGGGCCAAGGTCTGCCCACCACACTTCTCCTCGCGCTACCACTCGGAGTGCTTCGCGATTGTCCGCGCCTGAGCCTCTTTCCAGGCAGGGTCCAGGCTCGAATCGATTTCGCTGTAAACCTCGTCGAGCTGACGGGTGATTTCCGACCTTCTCTCTTGATCCTCCTTCAACAGCAGTTCGAGAGCTTGGGCGTACAGCTTGCTGCGCGGGATTCCCAGCTGGCGGGCTTTCCGCTCGGCCTCCTCAAACAGGGGCGTGGGGATGGAGACGGCAATCTTCACGCGGCGAGTATAACGGGGTAATACCGCCGCACCGGCTTAGCCGGCCTACACTAGGCGGCGATGCCTGAAGTGAAAGTTGATACCTGGGGTGGGGGCAAGTTCAACGTCTATGAGGGCGGCAAGGGACCGGTGCTGGTGCTGCTGCACTCGATGGCCGCGTCGTGGTGGTCGTGGTCGCGCAGCATTCCGCCGCTGGAGGAGCATTTCAGCGTGTGCGCGCCGGACTTGCTGGGGCATGGCAAGTCGGAGGCGAGGCGGGAGGTGGTGTCGGTGGAGCACCACGCGGCAGCGCTCGAGCGGCTGTGCCAGGCGCTTGGCCTGACGCAGGGCTTCTACCTCGCGGGCGCGGCGATGGGGGCGATCGTGGCCATGGAGCTGGCGATCCGCAAGCCCAAGCTCATCCGGGGGCTGCTGCTGCTGGGGACGCCGGCCTTTCCGAGCGCGGAAGCCCGCTCGGAGTGGCTGGCCAACCGCGTGGCTACGTTCGTGGGGCCGGACGGATTGGCCGCGCCGATGGACGAGGCGACGGTGTTTGCCCGCTACACCCATCGCGAGCCGGACCTGGTGGAGCACGTCAACCACGAGCGGGCCCAGGCCGGCCTGTGGGCGCTGCACGACCTGTGGGCCATCGCCACCTACGATTCCGCGGAGCGCGCCAAGCAGCTCAAGGGGACGGTCGTGACCTGCTACGGCGAGCACGACCCGTTCCTATCAGGCCGCCCGGCGCTCCTGAAGGCGTTGCCCAAGGCAGAACACATCCTCATGGAAGGCGTCAGCCACTACCCCGCCTGGGACGTTCCCGAGCGCATCACGAAGCTGATGCTGACGCTGCGCCCGTAAACTAGAAGGCAGATATGGCAACTGAAGCGCTTCCCGACCAGAAGTGGTATCACGGCCAGGGCTCCGCCATGCGTGTGGTCGAGGACGCCGGCAGCCTGATGACCACCAAGACGCTGGAGCAGGCAAGGAACGACGCCGACGCGGTGAGCGAGGCAGACTACATCAAGTGGCTGTCCACGCATCGCAAGGTCGGCGACACCTTCAAGTTCCGGGCCCGCAAGGGAGAGGCATACATCCTCTCCTGGTGATCCCAACCCCATGATGTACGGCGGCGGGGGCGGCGGCGGTTGGTGGCACATCAATTGGAACTCGCCCAAGGAGCGGCCGCGCGTCACGCGCGAGATCCTGGCGCGCATCCTTGGGATGCTGCGGCCCTATTGGCGCCAGGGCGGCATCGTGCTGGTGTGCTTGGCCGTCGCGGCGGTGGTCGGTCTCGGGCCGCCGCTGCTCATTCGCTCGCTCATCGACGATGCCCTGCCGCACGGCAAGACGCGGCTGCTGTTCCTGCTGGCGGCCGGCATGGTGGGCTTCCCGGTGGTGGGCGGCCTGATCAGCGTGCTGCAAAGCTGGTACAGCAACTACGTGGGCCAGCGCATGATGGCCGACCTGCGGAACGTGCTGTACCAGCACATGACCAGTCTGTCGTTGCGGTTCTTCACCAACACCAAGACCGGCGAGATCATGTCGCGACTGAACAACGACGTCGGCGGCGTCCAGGATAGCGTCACCGGCTCGCTGATCTCGATCGCCAACAACATCTTCATCCTGGCCAGCACGCTGGCGATCATTTTCAAGATGAACTGGCAGCTGTCGCTGCTGGCGATTTGCCTGCTGCCGCTGTTCGTGCTGCCGACACGGCGGGTGGGCCGCATTCGCCACGACATCGCCCGCGACACGCAGCGCCGCTACGCCGAGCTGACGGCCTTCATGGAGGAAACGCTGAGCATCAGCGGCTACCTGCTGATGAAGACCTTCACGCGGGACCAGAGCCAGATCGACAAGTTCCGGGCCAAGAACAAGGAGATCTTCGGCCTCTCGATGCGGCGCGCCATCGTGGGCCGCTGGTTCTTCATGATGACCCAGACCATCGGCTCCATCGGGCCAGCGCTGATCTACCTCGTCGGCGGCCTGCTGGTCATCCGCGGCTCGCTGACGATCGGGACCATCGTGGCCTTTGTGGCCTTGCTGGGCCGGCTGTACGGTCCCGCCGCCCAGCTGGCCAGCGTTCACGTCGATTTCATGACCGCCTTGGCACTGTTCAACCGCATCTTCGAGTACATGGACATCGATCCCGAGATCGAGGATGCGCCCAACCCGCTGAGGTTGGAGCACGTGGACGGCCGTATCACCTTCGACCAGGTGGGCTTTGCCTACCGGGCCGACATCCCGGCGCTGCGCGGCGTCAGCTTCGACGTGGAGCCGGGGCATCTGGCGGCGCTGGTCGGTCCCAGCGGCGCGGGCAAGACCACGATCACCTACCTCGTCCCGCGCTTCTACGACCCAACCTCCGGCCGGGTGCTGATCGACGGCCACGACCTGCGCAACCTGGAGCTGGAGTCGGTGCGGCGCAGCCTGGGCGTGGTGACCCAGGAAACGTTCCTGTTCCACACCACCTTGCGTGAGAACCTGCTGTACGCGCGGGACGACGCCACCGAGGCGCAGATGGTGGCGGCCTGCCGGGCAGCCAACATCCACGACTTCATCAGCTCGCTGCCCGAGGGGTACGAGACGGTTGTGGGCGAGCGCGGCTACCGCCTGTCGGGCGGCGAGAAGCAGCGGGTGGCCATCGCGCGCGTAATCCTCAAGGACCCGCGCATCCTGATCATGGACGAGGCCACGTCCTCGCTCGATTCACACTCGGAGTCGCTCATCCAAGCCGCGCTGCAGCCACTGCTGCGGGGCCGGACGAGCCTGGTCATCGCCCATCGGCTGTCGACCATCCTGGCGGCGGACGTGATCCTGGTAGTCGATCGCGGCCAGCTGGTCGAGAGGGGCACGCACCAGGAACTGCTGGCCCACGGCGGGCTCTACGCCAAGCTGTACGAGGAGCAGTTCAAGCGCCGAACCGCTACCGCGTCCCCAGTTAACGAGACAGAGGCAGCAGCTCTCGCCTGACGATGGCAACAGGCAGCGGCCTTCGCTGACCCTTGCCCTTGGGATGGACGCCAATGAACTCCCAACCCTCGCGCAGCCAACCAAGGAAGACTCGATCGCGGTCCTCCGTCGGCATGTCGAACTCGCGGTACTCCCATTTGGCTGCCGGCAGCTCCATGCTCGTCTTCATCTCATTGCCACTGTACGCTCGGCTGCCGCGAGCCGCAGTGTCGTGCAGCACACAGGGACTGTGATTTACGGCACGCAGGCAGCATCGCTGCTCGGCGGTTGCCCGCTTTCCTTCAGTGCTCTAGAATGCGCGCACGATGGCAACGAACCTTCTGGAAAGTGCCGAGTGGAAGGAGGCGCGGTCTTCTGTCGGTCGCTTCGATGGCTACACAGAGGATCTGCGAAAGTACGGCTTTACGCTTATCACCACACTGATCACCGCCAGTACTTTTTTCGTCAAAGTGACCGATCTCCAGCCACCCCAAGTCGCCAGCATCGTGGCTGCTATCACGGCGTTGGCCACGACGCTTTTCTTCGTCGACCGCTATTACACTGTTCTGGCCAGCGGAGCCGTGGAACGTGCAGTCGACATGGAAAAGGCCCAGATCGTATTCGATGCATGGGCAATGTTGCGGCGAACGCCAGATCAACTGGCAGCCGGCGCGCCTTACGGCGAATCCAAACGGCTAACCGAGCTGGTCACGGAGAAGGCCACCGCGTCAAGGATTGTGTGGATCGTTCTGGTCCTCTACCTCGTTCTCGAAGTCGCCGGCTTTGGACTCGGAATCGCCGCGTTTGGCGGTTTTCAGAAGCTCGGGTTCGCGAATCCGCAGGCAGTTGCCTGGTGGAGACTAGCTCTCGCGGTGCTGATAGTGGTTTTAGCCTATGTCGGCTGGCCGGAATTTAGAAGGCGGAATGACATCACGTCCAAGGCCGTGTCAGCGAAGGTGTTCGGGCTAATGGGTTTGGGTGCGGCTCTTTTAGAGGGACTTGCGAAAGGCGTTTGTTCTCTTCTAAAT
>DAIUFO010000299.1:3136-5223 GCA_036844545.1 Chloroflexota bacterium | reverse complement strand
GAACAGCCCGTGCTGCAGGGGGATGCCGTAGGCCGCCAGCGGCAGCCCGGCCGCGGCGACGGCCAGCCAGAGGGCTACCGCGCCTGTTCCCTCGCCCGCCATTCGCCGTCCGCGTAGGACCGGGAGAGGGCTATTGCGGCGTCGCGGAAGTTGTTGATCCACACTCAGAGGCGGCGCAGGCTCACGCTGTCCCTCTCCCACCGCGGTGGGAGAGGCTAGGTGAGGGCTCCCTCCGCCTTCCTCGGCGCGCGTCGATGGAGCTGCCACATGCCGCATTGGGCAGGTGCCCTCACCCGACCCTCTCCCGCCGCGGCAGGAGAGGGTCGCGCGGGCGGCACGCACGGCCTGGATCATGAACTTAGGCGTAACTTAGGCGACACTGTACCAGCGCGTAGAATGGCCCGCAACGGGCCATGCCATCGATCTTCTTTTCCGAGGAGCAGGAGCTCTTTCGCGCCACAGTGCGGCAGTTCGCCGAGCGCGAGATCGCGCCCCGGGCTGAGGACTTCGACCAGCACGGTGTCTTTCCCCACGACGTCTTCAAGCGCCTGGGCGAGCTGGGTTACTTCGCCCTCCGCTACCCGGAGGAGGTTGGCGGTCAGGACGCGGATTTTGTCACCACCTGCCTGCTGTACGAAGAGCTGGCGCGCGCCAGCCTGAGCGTGGCGGTCATTTGCGCCATGCAGGCGCTGATGGGCACCTACTTCGTCTTCAAGTACGGCACTGACGAGCAGAAGGAGCGGTATCTCAGGCCGGCGCTGCGGGGCGAGAAGATCGGCACGTTCGCCATCACCGAGCCCGACGCCGGTTCGGACCTGGGTGGCATCAGCACCCTGGCCCGCCGGGAGGGCGATGGCTGGGTGCTGAAGGGCGGCAAAACCTGGATCACCAGCGCGCCCGTGGCGGACTTCATCCCTGTGGGCGCCAAGACGAGTGAGGAGCGCGGCCTGGAGAGCATCGCGCTGTTCCTGGTAGACGCCAACACGCCTGGCTTCTCCGTGGGCAAGCCGATCGAGAAGCTGGGCACCCGATCGTCGCTGACCTCGGAGATCGCGCTGGACGACGTGCGGCTGCCGGCCGACGCGCTGCTGGGCAAGGAAGGCGAAGGCGTCAAGAACGTCGGCGGCATCCTGTCTGAGATTCGGGTGATGACCGGCGCACTGAGCGTGGGTGTGGCGCAGGCGGCGCTGGACGCGGCGGGGAAGTACGCCAACGAGCGCGAGGCCTTCGGGCAGCCCATCTCGCGCCACCAGGCCATCAGCTTCAAGCTGGCGGACATGGCCACTCAGCTGCACGCCGCCCGGCTGATGACCTACGACGCGGCCTGGCGCATGGACCAGGGCCTGCCGGTGACGCGGGAGGCTTCCATGTGCAAGCTGATGGCCTCCGAGGCAGCGGCGTCCATCACCGACGAGGCCACGCGCATCTTCGGCAGCTACGGCTTTGCCATGGAGCTCCCGGCGCAGCGTTACTTCCGCGACGCGCGTTTCCTCCTGAACGGCGGCGGCACGTCGGAGATCCTGCGCATGCTCATCGGGCGGGAGGTGTCCAAGTCGTATCGTTAGTGGCCATGGGACTGTTCTTTGAGGAGTTCGAGGAAGGCAAGGAGTACCTCACCCGGGCCCGCACCGTGACCGAGGCGGATGTCGTCGCGTTCGCCGGCCTCAGCGGCGACTTCAACCCGCTGCACACGGACGCGGAGACGATGAAGGCCTCCCAGTTCGGCGAGCGCATTGCCCATGGCATGCTGGTGGCGTCCATCGGCACCGGGCTCAGCAGCCAGATGGGCTGGTTCGAGGGCACCACCCTGGCGCTGCTGGAAGTGACATTTCGCTTCAAGGGGCCAGTCAAGTTCGGCGACACCATCCGGCTGGTCATGAAGGTCAAGGACAAGAAGGAGACCAGCAAGCCGGGTCGCGGGGTACTGGTCATGGAGGCGAACGTGCTGAACCAGCGCGACGAAACTGTCGTCGAGGGCCAGTGGACGACGATGATGCGGCGGAAGGCAGCCTAAGTGGTCTCCGGCAGAAGTCCGGCCACGGTTATTTGTCCCTCTCCCACCGCAGTGGGAGAGGCTAGTGTAGGTC
>DAIUFO010000299.1:2151-3126 GCA_036844545.1 Chloroflexota bacterium | reverse complement strand
CACCCTGCCCTCTCCCGCCGCGGCAGGAGAGGGTTCCAGGCCGCCGGGCGACCACCAACTGACCCGTCACGCATTTCTGCCGGGGACCACTAAGTGGGCCGGCTCGATGGCAAAGTTGCTCTGGTGACCGGCGCGGCCCAGGGCATCGGCGAGGCCACGGCTCGCACGCTCGCGGCTGAGGGAGCTCACGTTGCCTGCGCCGACGTCAACGCGGATGGCGCCGGGGCGGTGGCTTCCGGCATTGGCGGGCTGGCGCTCAGCGGCAGCGTGTCGGACGCCGCGGTGGCCGCCGACTGGGTGCGCCAGATCGTGGAGCGCTTCGGCCAGCTCGACATCCTGATCAACAACGCCGGCATCACCCGCGACGCCATGTCCCACCGGATGACTATGGACCAGTGGGACGCCGTGCTGGACGTGAACCTCAAAGGCTCGTTCGTGTGCGCGCAGGCGGCCATGGCGGCCATGCGCGAGCGTGGCTCAGGCGCCATCGTCAGCACGGCCTCGATTGGCGCCTTTGGCAACATCGGCCAGGCGAACTACTCGGCCTCCAAGGCGGGCATCATCGGGCTAACCAGGACGCTGGCGCTGGAAGGCGCCCGCAACGGCATCCGAGCCAACGCGGTGGCGCCCGGCTTCGTGGAAACGCCCATGACGGCGACCATCCCCGACAATCTGCGCGAGCAGATGATCGCCCGGATTCCCCTCAAGCGCACAGCCACGCCGGAGGACATCGCCAGGGTGCACCTGTTCCTGGTGAGCGACGACTCCGCCTACATCACCGGCCAGCTCATCGTCATCGACGGCGGGCTGAGCGTGGGGGCTAACGCCTAGCTCTTATTTACCCCGCGATCCGCCGCGGATTGGATGAACGACGGATCGAGTAACTTCGTCAGGTCGTAGGTCTTTGCCGCCGGGTTCTTTTCGGCGATGACCGCCACGGAGGCGCTGACGGTGGCGCCCATCGCGGCCGCCACG
>DAIUFO010000299.1:0-2141 GCA_036844545.1 Chloroflexota bacterium | reverse complement strand
GGCTCACGGTGGGCAGCGCAGCCTAGGCCAGCCTAGCTCTTGTCCACCCCGCGGTCCGCCGCGGACTGGATGAACGACGGATCGAGCAGTTTGTTGAGGTCGTAGGTCTTGGCGGCGGGGTTCTTCTCGGCGATCACGGTGACGGAGTCGGTGAACTGCTCGGCCTTGGGATAGGGCAGGTCGGGCATGGTCTTGCCGACCCAGTAGTCGTAGGCGGATTGCAGCTTGCGGTCGTCGGTCAGCTTGAGGTACTTCTTCATGACGTCAAGAGCAAAGGGCTTATCCTTCTTGACCCTGGTGATGGACTGGACGTAGGAGTCGATGTATTTCTGGGCCTGGTCGTGATGGGAAGCCAGCCATGAGCCGGTCACCACTATGCCGTTGTTGCTCGCCGGCAAGTCGAGCGAGGAGAGGTCGACCAGCGTGTGGAAGCCCTGATCCTCGAGCGTGAGCGTGTCGGGAGGATTGGCCATTGAGGCTTGCACGGCGCCGCTGATCATGGCCGCGGTGCGCGCCTGAAGAGAGCCGACTTGGATGATGCTGACGTCCTTGTCGGGGTCGAGGCCGATTTTCCTGAGGCCAGCGCGCGTTGCCACGTCTGATGAAGAGCCGACGCGGCTGATGGCGACCTTCTTGCCTTTGAGGTCGGCCGGGGTCTTGATGTCGGCTGCCACCTCGAGCTTGTAGGGATAGACGGGGGTGGTGATGGCCAGGATGCGAATATCCGCGCCCGACACCGCCGCCGCGAGGGACTCGGAGCCGCCCACGCCGGCCAGTTGGACCTGGCCCGCAACCAGTGCGCCGATGGACAGCGAGCTCTCGATGAGCCTGACATCAACGTCGAGCCCGTTCTTCTGGTAGATGCCGCCCTCTTTGGCGGCCCACATCGGCAGGTTGGAGGTCACAATCTCGCTGAACGCAACCAGGAGCTGGCCCGGCTGCGCCGGGGCCACGCTGGCCACCTTGGGCTTTGCAGAGGCGGAGGCAGGCGGCTTCGCGGCGGCGCTCCCGGAGGCCGCGGGCTTGGCACTGGCCGCTGCGCTGGGCGAGGCTTGGACGCTGGGCGGCGGAGCGCTGGAGGCCGCTGGCGCCGCCCCGCCGCCGCAAGCCGCGAGCAGCCCCCCGAATAGAAGTACGAAACCTTGCAGACCCCGGGGTCGCATCATGGCATTCTCCTCAGACGTTTGCTCGATGGTACCGCCCGGAGGCCGCCAGAGTTTCTAGCTTGTGAATCGCTGGAGCTGGCCGCGGAGGTCCAGCAGCGCCTCGGATTGGTCCGAGGGCCCGGCAAGCGCCTGCTGGAGCGTAGCCACGAGCCGGTCCGCGAGGGCAGCATCCTGGCGGAGCGCAGCGGCGTTTTCGCGACTGAGCAGAAGCCGAATGAGCGTGAGCGGCTGGCCCGGCACGTTCTGGACGTCGAGCTCGGCCTCGGAATCGCCGGTCGTGTTCTGGAACACGGTGACTGTTGACAGGCGCTGTTTGATGAAGCTTTCGATGTAGCTCAGGTCGTCGATCGTGATGGTGGTTCCCATCAGCCATTATGCGCGGCATCGGCCACAATGTTTCACGTGAAACATCGGCCGGCGGAGCGAACACGGGAGTGGACCGCGGATAGCGTGTATGCGTACGGCCTCCGATTGCTGACGTATCGGCCCCGCTCCGAGCGCGAAATCCGCCAGCGCTTCCAGCGGCGCGGCGTCGCGCCGGAGCTGATCGACGGCGCGGTCGAGCGCCTCAGGGCGGGCGGTCTGGTCGACGACGAGGCCTTCGCCCAGGCCTGGGTCGAAAGCCGGCGGCGGGCCTCGCCGCGCGGCGACCGTTCGCTCCAGCGCGAACTGTCCCAAAAGGGCGTCCAGCGGCCCGCCATCGAGGCTGCGCTCGGCGACGAGTCCGACGAGCGGGCGCTCGCTCTCGCCGCCGGAGCCAAAAAGGCGCGCGCCCTCGCCGGGGAGCCAGAACCGGTGTTTGTTCGGAGGCTTACCGACTTCCTACTGCGGCGGGGCTTCGGCTACGACGTGGTGTCCGGAGTGGTGCGCGAGTTGTTGGCGGCACGCGCTCAGGGTTAGTGGCTAAGTGGTCTGTGGCGTAAGTTCGGGCGCGGTCAATTGTCCCTCTCCCATCGCGATGGGAGAGGCTAGGTG
>DAIUFO010000298.1:0-5228 GCA_036844545.1 Chloroflexota bacterium | reverse complement strand
GCGCCTCGCCGAAGGCGCCCTCCGGCTCCAGCCGGTCGGTGTGGATGATGCCTTCAACCACGAACTCGGCCTGAGCGGGCACCTCGAGGTCGATGGTCTTGCAGTTGATCAGCTCGACAGGGTGGCCCTGAAGGGCCCCGGCAACGCTCAGCTCATCGGTGCCAAAGGGCATGATCTGGATGGCCGAGAAGTACACGGCGGGCGCGCCGCCAATCACCGCCGCGGCTTCCAGGGGCCGGCCGTCGCGGTTGCACTTCTCCCAGATGGCGGTGGTGTCCTTGCTGGAATCGGAGAATATGCCGGTCCGCGTGGGGGACTTGATCATGCCTCGGTACAGGCCGGCGTTGCGGATGCCGGTCTCCGGGTCGCGCACGATCCAGATGCCGGAGTTGAAGTAGGGCGCATTGTCGAAGCCGGGCGTCGAGATTGGCACCGGCAGCGCGTCCAGCGCCCCCCAGGACAGCAGCTCCTGGCCGGTGTGGACGACTTCCTGGACGGGCGCGTTTTCGAGAAGCACCGGCGGCAACGGCTTGCTCATCGCCTCGCGCCAGCGAGCCGGAACCTCCTCGCCGGGGCAGCCGACGGCCAGCGAGTAGACCTCCTCCGAGGCCGCCAGCGCGCCGACGACAACCGGGTACTCCAGCTCGCGCCCGCGGCTGTCGCACACCTTCTCGAACAGGAAGGCCCTGCGTTCGGACTCCGGCAGGCCGCGGAACTGCCAGCGGACCAGCGGGTGCATCTCGGTGTCCTTGTTGATCGGCCGGCTGATTCGCACCAATTTGCCGCGGCGCTCCAGCTCGCGCAGATGGGCGCGCAGCTCGCCGGAGCCGTCAAGGCTGACGGCGCTGGTTTCGGGGCTCAGGACCGTGCTCATATCGGCTGGAATCATAGACCGGCACGCGGTCGCGCCGCGGGGGGTGCTAGTGTAGTGCGCAGCAACACGCGGAGGTTGAGCGGATGGCCACCACCCAGGAACAGAACGATCGCCTGACGCAGGTGGGCCCCGGCACACCGATGGGCAACCTGCTGCGGCGCTACTGGCAGCCGGTCGGCACCGCGGTGGAGCTGGAGCTGGAGCAGGAGCCAGTGCAGAAGGTGCGCGTGCTGGGCGAGAACCTGACCTTGTTCCGCAGTGAGCGGGGCGAGTACGGCCTGGTGGATGAGCTGTGTCCCCACCGCGGCATGTCACTGGAATACGGCATCCCCTGCGACGAGGGTCTCCGCTGCGCATACCACGGCTGGGCCTACAACCTCCAGGGCGGCTGCATCGAGCAGCCGTTCGAGGAGTACACCAACCCACAGGCTCGCTTCAAGGACAAGGTCACGATCAAGGCTTACCCCGCGCAAGAGCTGGGCGGGATGGTGTTCGCCTACCTCGGTCCCCAGCCGGCGCCGCTGCTGCCCCGCTGGGATGCGCTGGTGCGGGACGACCTCGACGCCGTGATCGCCATCGACGAGCTGCCCTGCAACTGGCTGCAGACCATGGACAACGCGGCCGACCCGATCCATTTCGAGCACCTGCACGCGGTGTTCGGTAATTACCAGCTCAGGAAGCTGGGCCGGCCGCCGGCCATGTTCCCGGCCCGCCACATCAAGATCGAGTTCGAAGTCTTCAAGTACGGCATCATGAAGCGCCGTCTCTTGGAAGGTGAATCCGAGGACGTGGACGACTGGAAGATCGGCCACCCGCTGATCTTCCCCAACATGCTGGCGGTGGGCGAGGTCTATCGCCCGATGCTGCAATACCGCCTGCCGGTGGACGACACCCACACCATCCAGTTCGCCTACCGCACCTTGCAGCGCGAGCCAGGCGCGGACCCCAAGCCAACGGTGGCCAAGCGAAGCGCGCTGTTCAACGAGCGAGGCAAGGTGATCGCCGACAACGTGCCCGCGCAGGACATGCTGGCCTGGGTGGCCCAGGGGCCAATCTCGCAGCGCACGCGCGAGCACCTGGGGACCAGCGACCGCGGCGTGATCCTGTACCACAAGATGCTGTCCGACGAGATGGAGAAGGTCGAGCGCGGCGAGGACCCGCTGGGCGTCATCCGCGACCCCGCCGAGAACGAGCCGATGATCGACATCGGCCGCGAGCGCACCGGCTACCAGCCCTTCCGGATCGAATACGAGGAGTACTTCGACCAGGTCCGAGGGCTAGCCACCGCCCTCCGCCGCTGACCCTTTTGTCATGCTGAGGCTCGGCATGGCCGGCCTGGGCGTGGCCAGCACCATGGTGCTGCCCGGCGTCGAGAAATTCCCGCAAGCCACGATCTCCGCCGCGGCCGATCTCCGCGCCAGCGCTCGACAGGCCTTCGAGAAGAAGTACGGCGGCCGGACCTACGCCAGCGTCGAGGAGCTGTGCGCCGACCCGGATATCGACGTCATCTGGGTGGTGACGCCCAACCATCTGCACCGCCAGCACGTCATCATGGCGGCGGACCACGGCAAGCACGTGATCTGCACCAAACCCATGGCGCTGACGGTGGACGAGTGCGAGCAGATGTGCCTGGCCGCCGAACGCAACGGCGTCAAGCTGCTGTGCGGCCAGACCTACAGCATGAGCCCCGACGTGCAGGCGCTGCTGGCGGTGGCCAGGTCGGGCGAGTTGGGCCGGCTGATCGCCATCAACACCTGGTTCTACACAGACTGGCTGATCAAGCCGCGCGTCGCCGAGGAGACCGACGAATCGCTCGGCGGCGGCGTCGTCTACCGCCATGCGCCGCACCTCATCGACACGGTCCGGCTGCTGGGCGGTGGCAAGGTGCGAAGCGTGCGCGCGATGGTCGGCCGCTGGATGCCGGAGCGACCCTGCCCCGGCAACTTCTCGGCTTACCTGGAGTTCGAGGACGGCACGCCGGCCACGATCGTTTACAACGGCTACGGCTACTTCGATACGTCGGAGCTGACCTGGAACATCGGCAACCGCATGTACTCGGAGGAGGAGCGTGTCGGCGTGCGCCGCGCGCTGCGCAGCGGCCAGATCGACGACGAGACCGCCAAGGAAGGCATGCGTTTCGGCGCTTCGACCCAGGACGCGACGAGCCAGGGCAGCGGCTGGACGGCCAAGCCGGACGTCGAGGGCAGCCGCGCCCACGAGCACTGGTTCGGCATTACCGTCGCCAGCTTCGAGCGCGGCGACATCCGCCAATCGCCCAACGGCGTCTACGTCTACGGCGACGACGGCCGGCGCGAAGTGCCGGTGCAGGGCGGCCGCGGCACCGGCACGCTGGAAATGAAGGAGCTGCACGAGTCGCTGACGGAGGGGAAGCCCATCGTCCACGATGGTCGCTGGGGCCTGGCCACGCTGGAAGTCGGCGCCGCCATGGTCCAATCCGCCCGCGAGCGCCGCGAGATCCTGCTGACGCACCAGTGCGCGCTGGCGGACCGGGCCTGATACACTGGCGCACCGTCCAAAACCAGCAAGGGGCAGCACGATGGCGCGCGCGTACAAGCTCATCTCGGCAGACTCGCACCTCGACCTGAACCCGGACGTGTGGGCCCACCGCGTGGCCGCCAAATGGCGCGACCGGGCGCCTAAGCGGGTGAAGATGCCAAACGGATCGGACGCGGTGGTCGTGGACGGCGGCGAGCCAAACACCGTCGGCGTGACGCGCAGCGTTGGCATCGCTCACAAGGATCTTGCCAAACAGGTGCCGACCTTCGAGAGCAGCGCCGGCACGGGGCCACCCGAGCAGCGGGTGAGCGAGCAGGACCGCGACGGCGTGGAAGCCGAAATCCTGTACTCGCAGATCCAGCCCGTGCTGCGCCAGGCCAGGGACGACCAGCTGTACCTGGACCTGGTGCGCGCGTACAACGACTACCTGGCCGAGGAGTACAGCGCCGCCTCGCCCGATCGACTGATACCGATGGGCTTGATGCCGATGACCAACGTGGACGACGCGATCCAGGAATTGGAGCACTGCGCCAAGCTCGGGTTCAAGGGTGTGGCGCTGTGGCGCTTCCCCGGCGGCGAAGCCCGTCCTACGCCAGAGGACGACCGCTTCTGGGCCGCCGCGGTCGACATGCGGATGCCGCTGACCAACCATGGCGGCACCGTTGGGAAAGGCGGCCCCAACCTGGCCTACCCAAAGGCGCCGGGCGACGACGTGCACGTCAAGGAGCCGCTGGACTACTTCTTCCGGTTCACACCGGACCTGATGCGGCCCGCAGTCCAGATGGCCTTTGCCGGCGTCTGGGATCGCTTCCCCACGCTCGAGATGTACTGGGCCGAGACGATGGCCGGCTGGTTCGAATACGCGCTGTGGCAGCTCGACGACCACTATGACCGCTACATGAACATGATCCACGAGCTCTGGGGCCTGCGCAGGCTGGACCGCAAGCCCAGCGAGTACATGCGGGAACGGAACTATTGGGGCTTCCTGCACGACCCAGTGGCAGTCCGGCGTCGCGAGTGTATGGGTACGGACAAATTGCTGTGGGCCAGCGACTTTGCCCATGCCGCCAGCGACTGGCCGAGCTCGCGCACGGTGATCCAAGAGGATTTCGCTGGCGTGCCCGAGGACGAGAGGCGCCTCCTGCTGGCGGGCAACTGCGTACGTTACTTCCACCTGGGCGGCTGACCGCCATGCCTGACGTAGGGACGACGACGGAGGACCTCGAGCGCTACCTGGCTCAGCGCCACTTGGTGGGAGCAGGGCTGCGTCGCGAAGGGCAAGCGCCAGCGCGCAAGGGCCCGACCGCGGCCCACTGGAGCTGGGAAGGCATCCACGACGGCCTCCTGCAGTCGGGCAGGATCGTGACCGTGGGCCCCGCTGGAATGACGGGCATGCGCTCGGTGGTGGGCATCAAAGCCCGCCAGTTCCCGATACACATGAACGCCCAGATCCTCATGCCGGGCGAGCGCACGGAATGCCATCGCACCATGCGCAGCGAGACCCGGCTGGTATGTCAGGCTCCTCCGGAGGCCATGTTCGTGTGCGAGTTCGAGGCCTACCCCATGGAACGGGGAGACGTCGTCATCAGCCCGCCCTGGACCTACCACGACCATTGGAACCCCGGGAGCGAGCCCGCCATCTGGGTCGACGCCTACGACGACGGGCACTATAAGGGCGCCTCGATCAACGAGAAGCTGCCAAACGGAGCGCTCTACCAGGAGGTCAGCCGGCCTGAGGGGTTTGGGCTGGCCACGCACGGACACGTGAGGCCGACGGGTGGGCGCCCTCACCTAGCCTCTCCGCTCGCCGTCCGCGTAGGACCGGTGGGAGAGGAAC
>DAIUFO010000297.1:0-5229 GCA_036844545.1 Chloroflexota bacterium | reverse complement strand
GCAGGTGATCCTGTGCGAGCGGGGCATCCGGACCTTCGAGACCTACACCCGCAACACCATGGACCTGAGCGCGGTGCCGCTGGTGAAGCGCCTGTCGCACTTGCCGGTCATCGCCGATCCCAGCCACGGAACCGGCAAGTGGTACCTGATCGAGCCCATGGCCAAGGCCGCCATTGCCTGCGGGGCCGACGGCTTGATCGTCGAGGTCCACCCCTCGCCGGACCACGCCTTGTCGGACGGGCCACAGTCGCTCACCTTCGATAACTTCAAAAAGCTGATGGACCAGGTCCGGCGAGTGGCGGAGGCCGTTGGGCGCGAGGTTGCGCCCGCGCTTGCCGTCGCCTAAGTCCTACGCGGAGTCCTACGCGGACGGCGAAGTCCTACGCGGACGGCGAAGTCCTACGCGGACGGCGAATAGGGAGAGGGCTGCGATGAAGGCGCCATGGAGGCCGGGCGAGTGAACACTGCCATCCTCGGCGTTGGCCTGATCGGCGGCTCGATTGGGCTGCGCCTGCGCGAGCGGGGCTGGCGGGTGACGGGCTGGAGCCCGCGCCAGCAGACGCTCGAGCTGGCAGTCCGGCGTGGCGCCATCGACGCCGCCGCGGCCACGCCCGAGGAAGCTGTCGAAGAGGCGGAGTTGATCGTGGTGGCCAGCACTATCCGGGCCATACCGGCCATGTTCCGGGCGGTGGCCGCCGCGGCTAAGCCGGGCGCCGTAGTGACTGACGTGGCCAGCGTGAAGACGCAGGTGCTGCGCTGGGCGAGCGAGCTGCTGCCGGGCCACCTGGCCTTCGTCGGTGGCCACCCCATGGCCGGCAAAGAGCTGCAGGGTGTGGCCGCGGCGGACGCCAACCTGCTTGCCGGCTGCACGTATTGCCTGGTGCCAGGCTCGCGCGAGGCGCTGCCGCGGCTCGAAGAGCTGGT
Organism: Chloroflexota bacterium; assembly: GCA_036844545.1. GTDB lineage: Bacteria > Chloroflexota > JAJPGV01 > JAJPGV01 > JAJPGV01 > DATGVV01. Next base: position 4,305 of record DAIUFO010000297.1, on the reverse strand, counting down.
GGACGCCGTCGATGCGCGGCCGCTGGTGATCGCCGCTGAGGATCACGACAGGGCAGTGGCTGCCGCGTCGCACCTGCCGTTCATAGCCGCCGCGGCCTTGGTGCGCGCCGTGGCCACGGACCTGGAGCACTTGGCCGGGGCTGTCGCCTCCAGCGGCTTTCGGGACACAACCCGCCTGGCCATGGCCTCGCCCACGATGCACGCCGATATCTGCAACTTCAACGCGGACGCGCTCAGCGACGCGATCGACCGTTTGCAGGCCGAGTTGGGGCGCTTGAAGGGGGAGCTGCGCGACCCTGGCATTGAGCGCGCCTTCGTGGAGGCTGCCGAGGTCCGACAGCGTTGGGGTCCTACGCGGACGGCGAATGTGCAGCCGGGTCCTACGCGGAGGCACGTGGAGAGGCTGGATGAGAGCAGCTGATGCCTGCGATTGACGTCCGTCCGGCTCGCCGCGACGCCTGCATCGAGCTCACAGTCCCAGGCGACAAATCGATCTCCCATCGGGCCATCCTCATGAATGCCATCGCCAGCGGCGAGGCTGAGATTCGCAACCTCGGACCGGGCGCCGATGTGCGCTCGAGCATCGCCTGCGTGCGCCAGCTGGGCGTCGACGTGGAGCAGCGCGGCGAGATCTTCCGGGTCTACGGGCAGGGCCTCGATGGCCTTCGGGAGTCGCGGCCGTCGCTGGATTGCGGCAATTCGGGAACGACAACGCGGCTGCTGTCGGGCATTTTGGCCGGTCAGCCGTTCACCAGCGTGCTCGTTGGCGACCGGTCGCTCAGCCGCCGGCCGATGGGCCGCGTGGCCAAACCGCTGCGTTTGATGGGCGCTTCGGTGGAGGGAGATACGCTGCCACTCACAATCCGCGGTGGCGAGCTGAGGGGCGTGGAATACCGGCCCGAGGTGGCCAGCGCGCAGGTCAAGAGCTGTGTCCTGCTGGCGGGGCTGTTCGGCTCTTCCCCCACGACGGTGGTCGAGCCGGTGCCCACGCGGGACCACACCGAGCGGCTGCTGCGGGCTATGGGCGCGCGCGTCGAGCTCGCGCCGCCGCGGATCACGGTCTGGCCGCCATTGCGGCTGCAAGCAGTGGACTTCGAGGTGCCGGGCGACTTCTCGTCGGCAGCCTTCTGGCTGGTGGCCGGTCTCATCCTGCCAGGGGCGGAAGTCACGGTCCGCAACGTGGGTCTGAACGAATCGCGGACCGGTCTGCTGGACGTGCTGGGCGAGATGGGCGCCGGGCTGGAGATCCGGGATCGGCGGGAGGTTGGCGGCGAGCCTGTGGCCGACCTGGTGGCGCGCCATTCTTCACTGCGTGGGGTACAGGTGGGCGGGAGCATCATCCCGAGGCTGATCGACGAGGCGCCCATCCTGGCCGTGGCGGCGGCCTTGGCCGACGGCACGACCACCATCCGCGACGCCGCCGAGCTGCGCGTCAAGGAAAGCGACCGTATCGCCGCCGTGGCCCACGGCCTTACGGCGATGGGCGTCCGCGTCGAGGAGCTGCCGGACGGGCTCGTCGTCCACGGCGGGGCGTCGCTTGGCGGCGCCGCGCTCGAGACGCTCGGCGACCACCGCCTGGCGATGGCTTGGGCCATCGCCGGCCTGGCCTCGCGCGACGGCGTCCGCATCGACGATCGCGAGTGCGCCAGCGTGTCCTACCCGGGGTTCTGGAACGACCTGGGACGGTTCGCCTAATGGCTTCTCCGCTTCACGTTGTCGTCGAGATGGCGTTGCGACGCCAGCAGCCCGGAACCGGGAGCAGCCGAAGCTTCTTGAGGAAGAGGACAACGATGATTGAATGGCCGCGAATGCAATTTCTGGAGCCGCTGTTTGCCGTTATTGGCGCGGTTGGGATGCGTCTCTACGCACCTGAGCGGGCCACACGCGATTTGGACATCATTGTTGCTCTGGCCGATGCTGAAGAGGCGGAGCGCCGGCTGCTCGCCGCCGGCTGGGAACGCGCAGCAGCCCTCTCGGTCGGTGGCTCGTCGTGGCGCTCTTCTGCCGGCGAAGACCTCGACGTCCTCTTCGGTAGAGAACCGTGGTGGCCGGAAATCATTCGAGAAGCCTCGAATACTCGGGACGCGCAGGGGTTGCCGGTGGCGGCGCTTCGAGCTCAGGTGTACCTGAAACTGAGTGCCGGTAGGACGGTTGATGCAGGCGACCTCTCGCGGCTGCTCGGACTGGCGACTCAGGCGCAAATCGAGGAGGTCCGCGCCTTCCTGACGGAATACCTCGAGCAGCGCGACCTCCAGGATTTTGACAGCCTTGTCCAACTAGGCCGGCTGGAGTTCGGGGAGTCTGCCTCCGATGCCTAGGCGGCTGGCTGTCATTGGCTATCCCCTGGGCCACACTTTGTCGCCACGGATTCATGGCGCGGCGATTCGCGCGTTAGGCCTAGAGCTGACGTACGAGGCTGTGGAGACGCCGCCCCCACAGCTCGAAGGGTTTTTGGACGAGCTGCGTGGCCCTGGCTGGCTGGGCTGCAATGTGACAGTGCCCCACAAGCTGGCAGTAATGGCGTTCATGGCGGAGCTGAGCGACGAGACTCGGGCCATAGGGGCCGTGAACACCATCGTAAACCGAGGGGGCAGCCTGGAAGGGTACAACACCGATGCGCAGGGCTTCCTGGCGGATGTGCAGGAACATTTTGGGGCGGTTGATGGCAAGCGCGTGGTGGTGCTTGGCGCGGGCGGCGCGGCACGCGCGGTGAGCTACGCGCTGCGCGACCGCGCTGAGCGGGCGTGGGTGCTGAATCGCAGCAGTGACAGAGCGGAGTCTCTGGTCCGAGAACTCGGTGGCGCGCTGCGCCAAGGCAATCAGGCGCATTTGCGGGGATGCCAGCTGCTGGTGAACTGCACCTCGGCGGGGCTGCACGAGGGCGACTCGCCCATTCCGGATGAATTGGTTCCGGAGGGGATGCAGCTGTATGACCTCATTTACAATCCGGCCGTGACGCGGCTCATGCGGGTGGTCTCGGAGCGTGGCGGACGTGCCGTGAACGGGCTGGGCATGCTGGTCCGGCAGGCGGCCGGCGCGTTCCGGATCTGGACCGGCCTGGAGCCGCCGCTGGACGCCATGTTCGAGGCTGCTCGTGCTTAGGTTCCTCACAGCCGGCGAGTCGCACGGCAAAGCGCTGACAACGATCGTGGAGGGCTTGCCCGCGGGCGTGCCGATCCGCGCGGAGTTCCTCAACCACCACCTGGCGCGGCGGATGAAGGGCTACGGCCGCGGCGGGCGGATGCAGATCGAGACGGACACCGTCGAGATCCTGTCGGGCGTGCGCCACGGCCGCAGCATGGGCTCGCCTATCTCGCTGCTGGTGCGCAACGCCGACAACCCCAACTGGACGACCATCATGGACGAGAAGCCGGTGGACGACGAGGTCCGCAAGGTGACTCGCCTGCGGCCCGGCCACGCCGACATGGCAGGCGTGATCAAGTACGGCTTCGACGACGTGCGGCCGGTGCTGGAGCGCTCGTCGGCGCGCGAGACCGTGACGCGGACGGCAATCGCGGGGATTTGCCGCTGCCTGCTGGAGGAGTTCGGCATTGGCGTCCGCAGCCACGTGGTGCGCATCGGGCCGGTGGGCATTGGCGAGCTGGAGCTGCCGGCCAACCCGGCCGAGTGGCCGTGGGACGAGATCGATCGGTCGCCGCTGCGCTGCTTCGACAAGGCCGCGGAGCAGCGGATGGTGGAGACTATCGACGGCGCCAAGGAACGCGGCGACAGCGTCGGCGGCGCGTTCGAGGTGATTGCCTGGGGCATGCCGATAGGCCTGGGCAGCTTCATGCACTTCGACCGGCGGCTGGACGGCCAGATCGCCGGCGCAATTATGAGCATCCCGGCCATCAAGGGCGTGGAGATTGGGGAGGGCTTCGGCGTGGCCAGCTTGTTCGGCTCGCAGGCCCAAGACGAGATCCGCTACGACGCGTCGGCGGGCTGGAGCCGGCTGTCGAACCGCGCCGGCGGGACCGAGGGCGGGATGACCAACGGCCAGCCGTTGGTGGTGCGGGTAGCGGTGAAGCCCATCTCGACGCTCACCCGGCCGCTGCAGTCGGTAGACATCGCCACCAAGCAGGAGGCGGTCGCCCACGTGGAGCGGGCGGACAGCTGCCAGGTGCCGGCGGCCGGGGTGGTCGGCGAGGCGATGGTGTGCATCGTGCTGGCGCAGAATTTCCTGGACAAGTTCGCGGGCGATCATCTCGACCACGTGCGGCAGAACTACGCGGCCTACGTCAAAACCTATGCGCCCTGACGTCCCCCCCTACGACCCCCCGGGCTTCCCTCACCCTAGCCCTCTCC
>DAIUFO010000296.1:0-5237 GCA_036844545.1 Chloroflexota bacterium | reverse complement strand
GTTACATTCTACGCCGACCAGCCAGAAACTCCAGAGCACAAGGAAGGGCGCGAGGCTTTCTGGGGGGTCATTGGCCAAATGGCCAAGACCGACGGCCGGTCATAAGCATGGCAGATCGGCTGCTTTCCCGCGCGATAGAAGTGCGAAACTCGGCCATCGCGCCAGACTGCTGGTGCGGCCATGCGATGATCTCGCACGACGAGCGCGGCTGCCAAGAATCGCACGGAGACGATCTCACCGCGGGCGTAATTTGCAGCGGCTACTCCGTCCTGCCACCCGACCAGGAGTAATGGCCGGATGACCAGGATCACCCTGGCCCAAGCGGCCGAGCTGGCGGGACTGGCGCGGCGCTCCGTCCAGCAGGCCGCCCAGCGGTTCATGGCCGGCAAGTCTGGCCTCCGGGTCGAGCGCGTCGGCCGCGATTACATCACCACCCGCGAGTGGGTAGCGGACTACACCAGCAGCAAACGCCGGGGTCGACCGAGCAAGAAACAGAAGGCCGCGTGACCGCGCCTTACAGGCCGTGCCATCTGAGGACCTGGACCCAATCGGTCCTGATCGCATTCTGAGCCGGAAGAGGTAAACGGTCCTGGGCGGCGTCAAACTGCTGAGGTTCGATTGAGCCGCGAGTCTATGTTGTGATGCCGATACATAGAGTGTGGTATATGCTTCTGCCAGGTTGACTGGGTAGATGGCATAGCCTTTTGGAGGTCGGCACGCCGGAGCGGCCCGCTACCTACGCCAGCGCCAAGCGGCGTAGGTGAAGGCCGCATGAGCCACTGCAGCGAGGAGGCTACGCGCTTCCCCTGCCTGGACGGCCTCTCGACGTATACCGGCTGCGTCGGCCGTGACGCCTGCGCCTCACTCGGGACGCGCGCTTGCTGGACCGGCGAATCATTGTCTGCGTTTGGTTGTCGTGAAATAGAAGTGAAGGGCCTGTCCTATCGGCGTGACGCGCCGTGCGCCACCTGCGCTCATGCAGTCGAAGTGCCGAGTGCTAGTCGGCCGCGGCCGACCGATGGCGAATACAGCGATGAGCGGCTGTTCGGCTGCGACCAGGGGCAGTGGTATGGCCTGGCAAGCTTGCACGACCTGAACAGCCATCGCTTGCCGCTACGCGCCGGTGTTGGACCTGACTGCGAGGCTTATAGCCCGGCTCCTGACCTGCGGCCAGAACTGCTGCGGCAACGCCAGGCAGATGCTAATCGGTCTCGCCAGCGGCGCCAGAAGCAGCGCGAGATGGTCGGTTAACCGGCGGCGTAGTAGATGCCGCGTAGGTGCACTGTTTGTGCCAGCAACAGTCTGAACGCAATCGACCTCGCGCTCGTCGCGCGGGAGCCCATCGAGGCAATCAGTAGGCGTTTCCCCGTCTCGCATGACGCACTGACTCGGCACCTGGCCAACCACGTCAAGGCGCTTATCGCGCCACTGTTCGCAGAATCGCGTGAATCGCGTGAATCGCGTGAATCGCGGAAGGTGGTCGAAGCCAGCGACAAAGCCGCGCTGGACGATGCGCGGGCCATGGACGTGGTTTCCGAGATTCGAAGGGTGCTGTTGCGCGTCAACTTGCTGTTCGACGCCTGCGACCGCTGGCTGAGGGACCCGGACAACCCCGAGCAGTACACCCTCGAGCCACGTGGCGAGGACATCAGCGTCATCGTGTGGGAAAAGGGTCCAACCGGCATGGCCGTCCAGAAGAAGCGCAAGATGAGCTACCTGCTGGAGCGCCTCGAGGCCAGCGTAGCCGTTGAGCGTTGGGAAACGAAACACGCTGACCCGCGAGATCTGGTGCTCAAGACGGCCGATAACCTCAAGGGGCAGATGGAATTCCTGTCGAAGCTGCTGGGCATGACCGACGATCGGCCGCAAATCAATGTGCTGGTGGCGCCGGAATGGCTCAGCCTGCGAGCCGCCATCATGGGCGCGCTGCTGCCATATCCCGATGCCCGCGCGGCGGTGGTGGACAGCCTGGGCCGGGCGAACGCTGCATGAGCGTTGCCTTGGCTGACGATCTGGTCCTCGCCATGGACCCAACCGTGATGGCGCGGCGCCTACCGGAATTGGCTGGCGCCGACCTCGACCCGTGGCAAGTGGAGTTCCTGCGGTCGGCCGACGAGCGGATCATCCTGAATATTGGGCGCCAGCTGGGTAAGAGCACGATGACCGGCGTCCTGACGATGCACACCGCCATCTACGAGCCGGGCAGCCTCAGCCTGCTGCTGTCGCCCGGCGAGCGGCAGTCAATGGAGTTGTTCAAAAAGTGTAAGGCGGTCTACAACGCTAGCGACCGGCCGGTGCGGGCGGTGTCCGAGAACCTGACGGGCCTGGAGCTCGAGAACGGCTCGCGCATCATCAGCTTGCCGGGCGGTGAGGCGACGGTCCGCGGCTACTCGAAAGTGCGCCTGCTGGTGGTTGACGAGGCATCCCGCGTGCCGGACAGCCTGTACCTGGCCATCCGGCCGATGCTGGCCATGAGCCACGGGCGCCTTGTGCTGTTGTCCACGCCATTCGGCAAGCGCGGCTTCTTCTTCCGGGAATGGACCAGCCGCAATCCGGAAGAGCCCTGGCTGCGCCTACACGTCACTGCCGAGCAAGTGGCACGCTACCAGTCCGGCTTCCTGGCCGCCGAGCGCTTGAAGGGCGACCACTACTACCGCCAGGAATACCTGGGCGAGTTCGTTGAAACCGACGATCAGCTCTTCGCCTACGACTTGGTTCAGAGAAGTTTAAGGACTGACATTGAGCCGCTGTTCCCGGACCTGCACTTTGAATCAGGCGTGCTGCTGTCCGATCTGGACGACGAAACCGACGAAATAGCGGTGGCCTGAGTGTTCCATGTGATCGGGCTGGACCTCGGCGAGTCCAACGACCACTCGGCCGTGACCGTGCTGGAAGTCGAGCCGAAGCAGCATCTGATTGTCCGGCCCGGGCACGATGCCGAGTACGGCAGGGCCGCGGATATCGGGTCCGTCATCGAGGGCCTGCCGCTGACCTACCGCTGCCGGCACCTGGAGCGGCTACCGCTGCACACTCCGTATCCGGAGGTGGTGGAGCATGTCGGCAAACTGCTGGGCCGCTTCCGCGACCGGCCAATGCTGGCGGTGGATGCGACTGGCGTCGGCCGCGGCGTGGTTGTCATGCTGGAGTTTGCCGGCCTGGAGCCGACGCCCATCACCATCACCGGCGGCTTGACCGTGACGCTGCTCAATGGCTTCCTGCATGTGCCCAAGCGCGAACTCGTCTTCGCGCTGCTGACCGCGGTGCAGGAAAACCGCTTCCACGTGGCCAAGGGGCTCTCGGCCGCCGGCGCCTTGCTGCACGAACTGGAGAGCTTCAGGGTCAAGATCACCAAGGCCGCCAACGAGCGCTTCGAGTCGGCCACCGAGTCCGACCACGACGACCTGGTGATGGCTATCGCCATTGCGGCATGGCTGGCTGAGTACGTGGTGAACGCCAGTCTGGTAGACGAGCATGTCCCGGCCGGCGAGCCGGTCAGCATCAACGGGTATTGAGGAGGAACGCATGAACCCCAAAACCATGAAGATTTACGATGTCCCGGCCGGAGAAGAGGTAAAGCCGGGCCACATCGCGCTGGCGAAGTACGAGGCCGAGGAACTCCGGCCGATGAACCGCGCTCAGCGCCGGCAGTGGCTCCGGGAGCATCGTGCTGGGTTCGCGCAGCCGAAGGCCAAGAGGCACGGGTGTTGACCAAACGCTACCGGCAAAAGTCAGCAGGCTGTAGGGTAGGTGATGCGGCACGTGCTCTGGCGGTTCACCCCAACACCATCCGTCAGTGGGACGCGAAAGGCCTGCTTCGGAGTTACCGCCTCCCTGGCGGCGAACGTAGGTTCGAGTTATCGGAAGTACTCGAACTCCGGGAGCGACTACGGGCTGCTCGTGACGACAAGGAACTGTCATGCGCATAGGCCCGCTCACTCTATTTGAATCCGACCACGGCCTTGTCGATCCGGCGGCACAGATGGTAGTCGAAGCTGCCGCCCTGCGCGACGAGCTCCGCATCACGGAGAGCAATTCCGAGCTCCTGCAGGAGCGGCTGGCCGAGCTCGAACTGACACTGGAGGATGAATCGGGCGGCTGGATGCGCTTTGGAGGCGTATCTGGTGCGCAAAGGGAGTTCAGCCGTGATGGCCTGCGGCGCATCATCTGGCTGGCCCGCGTGGCTTACCTGAAGAACCCTCTTATCAACCGGGCCGTGTCGGTGACCGCATTCTACGTGTGGGGTGGCGGCGTGTCGATGACGGCCGCGCATGACGAGGTGGACACGGTCGTACAAGCCTTTCTGGACGATACCAAGAACAAAACCGAACTGACCAGTCACGCAGCCCGCGTCATGAAGGAAGTCGAACTTGAGACTGCCGGCAACCTGATCTTCGTGCTGTTCACCAACACGGCGACCGGTCGCGTGCGGGTGCGCTCGATCGACGTGGACGAGATAGCCGAGATCATCTGCAACCCCGAGGACGCTACGGAACCCTGGTACTACAAGCGCGTGTGGGGCGCGCAGCGGCTGGACTTCAACAACGGCAGCACCCTGGCCGACCAGCGCATCACCTACTACCCCGACTGGCGCTACAAGCCGGATGCCGGCCGTCGACCGACAACCATCGGGGCTAACCCGGTGGCCTGGGACACACCCGTCTACCACGTGGCCGTTGGCGGCTTGCCGCGCATGAAGTTCGGCGTTCCCGAGGTGTACTCAGCGCTGAACTGGGCGCGGGCGGCCGGCGAGGACCTGGAGGACTACGCCACCGTGCGTCGGGCCCTGTCGCGCTTCGCCATGACTTTGACGGTCAAGGGCGGAAAGTCCGGCATCGCCGCGGCGAAGAGCAAGCTCAACACCACCCTGGCCAACAGTTCCAGCCTGAACAACGAGACCAACCCGCCACCGCTGGTGGGGTCGACCTTCATCGCAGGCGCGGACGGCGCGAAGCTGGAGTCCTTCAAGACTTCGGGCGCCGGCCTGAAAGCTGACGACTCGCGCCGGCTGTGGCTGATGACGGCCTCGGGCGTCGGCCTGCCGGAGACCTTCTTCGGTGACGCCGACGTTGGCAACCACGCCACGGCCAAGACGCTGGACCGCCCGACGGAGCTGCGCATGCAGGACCGTCAGACGCTGTGGTCGCATGTGCTCACGGAGATCCTGGATTACGTCGTCCTGCAGGCGGTGAAGGCGCCCAGTGGCCCGCTGGCCGCGCTGGCCACCGTGGAGACAGACG
>DAIUFO010000295.1:0-5241 GCA_036844545.1 Chloroflexota bacterium | reverse complement strand
CGTCTGGCTGATGAAGGACAGCGGGCCAAGCAGGGCCTTAGTGGCGGGCGGCGGAGCGGGCGCAGGCGCCGGCTCGGAAGGAGGGCTGGGGATGGGCTCCAGGCGCCTGGGCGCGACGTCATACGCAATCGGGCGGAGGTCAAGCGTTGAATCGTCGAGCTGCCGAGGGACAACGTCGTAGCTCGGCGCTTCATCCGAAAAGCCGCCGATAGGCTCGGCAAGCAGACTCGTGGGGGCCGGCGGGACCAGCTCGGTCAAGCTGGGTGGATGGATGACGGCGCCTCCGTAGTAGGTCGGGACGACCGCGCTGCTGCACGACGCTGCCAGCAGGCCGGTGAGGGCCACAAAGATCAGGGAGCGAGAAGCAAGCACTACTTTGACATCAATCCAGAGGGAATTCGTTGCAGTTTAACGAGGCCAGGCAACGATCCTAAAGGACTGGGACAAAGGTACCGCTGAGTTCGCGACAGGCTCAGCCGGCACCCCAAGGCGAACTTAGAAGAGCGGCTGAACAGCGAGCCCCGGATAGTCGAACAGGGCCATGGCCGGCCCCAACGCCGCGGCGGGGATGTAGTCCGGCACACGCATATTCGGCCGGGGATCGTAGACGTAGAAGCCAGCCTGGTCGTACCCGTGCAGCGTGATGGTGTGCTCGCCTGGCACGAGCACCACCCGATCGCCGGCTGGCGTCCGGATCGGAACGCGCTGAGAGCGGCGCAGCTCGACCGGGATCCAAGCGATCACCAGCCAGTTGCGGGTGAGGGCTTCGGCGGCCTGGTCCAGGTTGGCCAGGTAGCGGGCCCCGAACACGCCTGGCCGGGGGAAGCGCTCGATCATGGCCTTGACGGCTGGGGCGTGAGCGCCGTAGTCGTTCAGGTCGCCCCAGTTGGACGAGTAGTCGCCGCGGAAGCCGCGGTCCGGGTTCGGGTCGCTGCCGAGCACCTGCTGGAGCTGCTCCTCGGGCGCGTCCAGGCCGTAGTGCAGCATCACCTGCCGGAAAGCGCAGACCTCGCAGGTGAGGTTGTAGCGCTGGCGCAGGTCGCGCGCCTGAGGATTATCGGGGATGTACCAGGTAGGCGGGAGGGCCATTTAGTGGTCCCTGGCAGAAGTTTGTGACGGGTCAGTTGCAAGTCGGCGGCTGCGTGAAACCCTCTCCCGCCGCGGCGGGAGAGGGCAGGGTGAGGGCACCCAGAACCTCGGCTGCACGGAGCTTTGGGCAGCGCGCGAGGAGCCCTCACCTAGCCTCTCCCATTGCGATGGGAGAGGGACAAATAACGGTGGCCGGACTTCTGCCGCAGACCACTTAGACGTGGCAGTGGCTGATCCCGCGCTTGGCGAAGTACTGCTGGTGGTAGTCTTCGGCTTCCCAGAAGTCGGGAGCCGGCACAATCTCGGTCACTACGGGGCGGCGCAAACGGCCGCTGCGATCCAGATCCTCCTTGGAAGCGCGCGCGGCCTGTTCCTGCTGGGCATCGTGGACGAAGACGGCCGAGCGGTACTGGCTGCCGAAGTCCGGCCCCTGGCTGTTCATGGTCGTGGGATCGTGGTTCTCCCAGAAGACCTTGAGCAGCTGCTCGTAGCTGACCTGCTGAGGGTCGTAGGTGACTTCGACCGCTTCGGCGTGGCCGGTGGTATCGGAGCAGACATCGTGATAACTGGGGTGTTGGGTATGCCCGCCGATGTAGCCCACCCGTGTGCCGGTGACGCCAGGCGCATGCATGAACGCGTCCTCAACCCCCCAAAAACAGCCTGCCGCGAACGTTGCTTTTGCCATACCTGGAACTATACGGCGGCAGTCACGCCTTGGACTTCCCCGCGCCGCCCACTTGCGCGCAACGCGCCGAAGTAGATGGCCAGGTACAGCGGCGGCGAGATGAGCCAGAAATGCTGATAGCCGGCCGCGCTGGCGATCAGGCCGCCAGTTACCGGGCCCACGATGTTGCCGAGGTCGCCGGCGGCGTTCATGACCCCGGAGGCGACGCCACGGCCGACGCGGGCCGGGTCCACTTCCGACAGGGCGACGGCGTTGGCCACGTAACAGATGGCCCGCCCGGAGGCGGCCACAATCGTCACCAGCAAGTAGGCCACAAAGGGCAAGGGAAAAGCGAACAGGGCAAGCATGGCAGCCTGCACGATGAGGCTGCCGGTCTGTGTCCGGCGGTGGTCCAGCACGCTCAGCACGGCGCCTCCGAAGGGCCGGCCGAGCGCGTTGGTGAGCGACCAGGCGCTGCGCAAACCGCCAACCTGGCCCAGCGTGATGCCGAGTGGCAGCAGCGTCAGCGGCAGGAAGGTGCCGAACTGGCTGAGGAACACGTTCAAGAAGAAGGCGCCGAGCATGGTGAACATGACCACGGGATCGAGCAGCACCGTGGCGAAGTTTTGGGCCCGACGCCAGCGTGTGGCAGCGGGTAGGGCAGCCAACGCCGGCCGCGGCACCAGCTCCGGACGCGGCGCCAGCAGCACCATGACGGTCGCCAGACCGTAGACCACCACCATGCCCACGAAGGCGCTGCCATAGCCGAAGTTTTCGGCGACGACGCTCCACAGGAAGGAGCTGATGGCGTAGCCGGATGACATGCCCGATACGTAGAAGGAGACCGCGCCGGCACGGTTCTCGGCCGGGTCGATCGACTCGATCATGGCGGCCATGTTGACGGTGGTCGCGGCACTGAAGCCGATCCCGTCAAGCGCGCCGATGGCCGTGAGCAGGCCATCGTCGGTGGTCAGCGGATACAGCGCAGCGGCGATGGCCGAGATCACCAGCGAGCCGAGCAACAGGCCCCGAGCTCGACCGCGACTGTACAGTAAGCCGCCCGGCAGGCGCAGCAGCAAGGCCATCACGGCCGAGACCGCCACCAGCGAGCCGATGACCACCGGGCCCTTGCCCTCTTCCCGGAACATGGGCGGCAGCAGCGTGCTCAAGCCGCCGTGGGCGGAACTGATGGCCAGGCTCAGGACAGTGTCGGCCCAGTGCCTGCGAACGTACCCGGGGAGTCTCACGCCCGAGCGCGCCGGCCGGCCACCATCGGCGGCATTCTACCCGGCGCGGTTATCCAGGGCGGGACAGCGGCACGAGCAGACGGAGTTCCCTCCCCCTAGCCCTCTCCCGCCGCGGCGGGAGAGGGGATTCTCACTTCTGATATCCAGTGACTCACTACCAGCGCTCGTAGGCTACTTGGCCGTTCACGATCGTCATATCGACGGGGACCTTGCCCCATTCGGTGGGCGAGGTTTTCAGGGGATCTTCCTGGAGAACCGCGACGTCGGCCAGCTTGCCGACTTCGAGCGTGCCCAGCCGGCCCTCCTCGAAGCCCAGGTAGGCCGCCGTGGCCGTCGCGCTGCGCAGCGCCTCGTAGGGCGTGATGCGCCCTTCCGGCGAGATCTCGATGGCGTTGTAGGCGGTGTGGCTGGAGGCGGCTCCGGCATCGCGCAGCGGGTCCACCGGCCAGTAGCCGGGCGCGTCCGAGCCAAAGGCCAGCGGAAAGCCGTCGTCGATAAGGCGCCGGAAGGGGAACGCATCCTCCGTCCGCCAGTGGCCCAGCGAGGTCTGAATCTCATGCGTCAGGAAGTGCAGGAAGGCCGGGTTGGGTACGGGAATAACGTCGACGTCTTTGGCGATTTGGAGCCGCTCGGGGGTGCACATCCAGTTGCCCATGTGCTCCACCCGGTGGCGCAGGCCGCGGCGCGGGTGCGCCGCCTGGGCCTTTTGGTGGGAGCTGAGGATCATGTCCAGGGCCACGTCGCCGATGGCATGAACGCAGACGCGCAGGCCTTGCTGGTGGTACATCATCACCGTTTCGTCCAGCTCGTCCTGGTTGATGCGGATGAGGCCGCGATTGCAGGGCTCGTCGTCGAGCTTCTCCGAGAACGCGGCGTTCTTGCCGGTGAAGCCGCCGTCGATGCTCATCTTGATGCCGCCGATTTTGAGCATCGAATCGCCGAAGCCGGACATGATGCCGATGTCGCGCAGGCTCTCGCGCTGGAACCCGGACTCGATGACCCGGATGATCATCTGCACGCGCACGGGCAGGCGGTTCTGCTGGCGGAGCCGCTGGTAGGCCATCACCTCGTTGCGGGACACGATGATGTCGTGGATGGAGGTCACGCCGCGTTGCAGGCACTTCTCCAGCTCGAGCAGGATCGATTCCGACAGCACCTCCGGGTCGCGGCCCGTGGCGCGCTGCTTCATCAGAAACTGGGCTCGCTCCAGCAGCACGCCGGTGGGCTCGCCAGTCGTCTCGTCCTTAATCACGGCGCCGCCTTGGGGATCGGGCGTGTCGCGCGTGATGCCCTTCTCCCGGAGGGCCTGCGAGTTGGCCACGAGGATGTGGGCGCCGAAGCTCACGAAGGAAGGGTGCATCGGCATGAACTCGTCCAGCTCGTCCTTGGTCGGCAGCCGGCGCTCGTCCATGCGGTAGGACTGCATGGGGCAGCCGCGGCCGACGATCCACTGGCCGGGCGGGGTATTGATGCTGGCCTGCCGCAGCCGGTGCAGGATGTCCCGCACGGACCGGACTTCGGTGTAGAAGTCGCGCGCTTCCACCGCCTGATCGACGGCCGCGTCGCTGGCCAGGTGGACGTGGCAGTCGACGACGCCGGGCATCGCCGTGCGGCCATGCAGGTCGACCACGCGTGTGTCGCCGGCGATAAACGGCTGGACGGTGGCGTTGTCGCCCATGGCCACGATCTCCCCGTCACGAATGGCCAGGGCTTCAGCCGCGGCGCCTGCTCGGTCGAGCGTGAGGACGTTGCCGTTCAGCAGGGCCAGATCGGCCGATTGTCGAATCGCGGACATGGGATCACCTCTCCTTGTTGGATGCTCAGCTTGCTCAGAATGCCATAGATGGCACAATGATGCGCATGCAATTTCAGACGCTTGTTCCCGCTGCCCTCACGGCTGTCCTGACGCTGGCCGCCTGCGGCGGCGGAGCGGCGCCCGCCAGCCCTTCGACGCCGGCTCCAGCCAGCTCGGCGCCGGCCAAGCCAGCGGCCAGCGCGGCGGCTTCCGCGGCTTCCGCTGCGGCGCCGGCATCGGCTGCAGCCAAGCCGGCGGCCAGCGGGGCAGCACCAGCCGCGAGCGGCAGCGCGGCGGCCAAGCCAGCGGCCTCCGGAAGCCCGCTCAAGATTGGCATGCTGCTGCCCTTCACCGGCCCGCTGGCCAAGGCAGGGCAAGACAACCAAGACTCGTTCGACCTGTACCTCGAATCAACCGGCGGGACGCTCGGCGGGCGCAAGGTTGAG
>DAIUFO010000294.1:0-5268 GCA_036844545.1 Chloroflexota bacterium | reverse complement strand
GGCTAGGGTGAGGGCGCCCCCTAATACCCATACAGCGCATCCGCCTTCAGTTCAGCCATCTTGCGAGCTCCCCCAACGCGCTCCAAGTACTCGAAGTGGTCCACCACTCCGAACACGTATCGATCCAGGTACTCCGTGTACGTCGAAGGCGACCGCGAAGCCGAAACGTAGGCCCGCAGATGGTCCGAATCGTAGTCGTAGCAGCGGTACAGCGCCGTCGGGTGCGATCCGTAGGTGACCGGCGCCACCGCCGCGACCCGGAATCCGGGGATGGTCGTCAGCTCCGGCTGCTGCCGGATGACCTCAGTCGGCACCAGCTCCTCCGCGATCACGATCGTTTGCCGCGCCGCCCGCGCCGCTTCCTTTGAATCCCACAGCGGCCCCAGCACGCGGGCGTTGCCCTCCTCGTCGGCCACCTGCGCCTGCAGCACCATGAAGTCCGGCTGCAGAGCCTTCAGCGCCAGTACCTTTTCGCCCGTAAACGGGTCCGCCATCTCGCGCACATTGCCGGACAGGCGCAGCCGCTCCAGGATGTCCGACCCCAACAGCGACTTGATCGGCATGAAGGGCACGCCCAGAGCGCCAGCCAGGTAGCGGAAGCACACCGCCAGGCTGCTGTAACTCTCGGTGGAGATGCGCTTCTGTTCGTAGGCCCGGTTGATCTGCTCCACCAGCCCAAACCGGTCCAGCGACCCGCCGCCATAGATGAGATGCCCGACGCAGCCCGCGCCCACCAGGATGTCCGCGTCCAGCCCCACAATCGCCTGCGAGATCGTCAGGTTCCGCCGCCCCTGCCGGATCAGCTCGTGCGAGAAGGCCATCGCGTTGCGCGACACCGCGAACCCGCTCAGTGCCACGTGGTCCCCATCCTTCACGAGCGCGGCAGCGTCCGCGAGCGTCCGCACCTTGCTCATCGTCGTTCCTCTCCCTCCGCGGAGGGAGAGGCTAGGTGAGGGCACCCCGCGTTCGTCATCCTTCCAACTCCACGATTCGCTGGCTGATCGCCTCGGCCGACCTCCGCGTCGCGTTCACTACACTCGGCAGGGCCGCGTCGTCCAGCCGGAAGGCTGGCCCCACTGTGCTCAGCCCCGCCACCACCTGGCCCTCCGGCCCGAAGACCGGCGCTGCGATGCCCCGCACACCGGGGTCGGCCTCACCGTTGCTGACCGCGTAGCCCGCCTGCCGGATGGCCGCCAGCTCCTTACGGAAAGCCGCCGGGTCCGTCACCGTGCGCTCGGTGTAGCGTGTCAGTTCGGCCTGGCACAGCAGCTCGTCCAGCTCGGCCTCCGGCAGCCAGGCGAGCAGCACCTTGGCCGAGGCGCCCGCATGGGGCGCCAGCACCGTTCCGCGCTCGTACGACAGCCGGATGCGATGGCGGCTCTCGACGCGCTCCACGCACACCACCTGCCGCTCCGACCGGCGCGTCAGCAGTACCGCCTCGCCAGTGATCTCCACCAGCTCGCGCATGCACGGGAGCGCCACTTCGGGCAGGGCCAAGCCTTTACGCGCCATGCGCGCCAGCTGCAGCACCCGCGGGCCCAGCCGGAATCCGCCCGAAGTCGAGTCATCCTCCACCAGCCCGTACGACCGCAGCGATTGCAGGTAACGATAGGTCGTGCTGCGAGGCATGGATAGTCGCGCTGCGACGTCCAGCGCGCTCAGGACGGGCCCCTGATCGTCGAACAGAAGCAGCACGTCGATGGCGCGGTCGGCCGTCGAGTTCCTCCCCTTGGCGGACAAGACTCCCAGTGTACGCGACGTATGTCTTGCAATGTGGGCCTGGTCTCGCCGCTTGCGCCGGTGGTTATACTCGTGCAGTGCAGCGGGGCAGACGGCCGCCATCTCGGCGCCGCCAACGAACTACAACGGAGGAGAAGTCAGACCTCAAAGATGCCGTGGAGATGGATGGGGTCATCACCAACTCGCTGTCCAACGGCTTTTACAACGTCGAGATCGTCGGTGGGCATACAGTGCTGGCGCGCTTGGCGGGCAAAATGACCAAGGGCCACATTAGGGTCCAGGTGCTGGATAAAGTCCGCGTGCAAATGTCGGTTTACGACCTCACCCGCGGCCGTATCGTCTGGCGCTTTAGAGATTAGTTCGACCCATTTTGGAGTAGGAAATGCCAGACGAAACCCTCGTATGTCGCGACTGCGGCACCACTTTCACATTCAGCGAAGGTGAGCAGCAGTTTTTCCGTGAGCGCGGCTACGACAACAAACCCTCTCGCTGCCCCGATTGCCGCCATGCGCGGCGTGAAGGTGGCGGAGGCCAGCGCCGTGAAGCCCGTGGCGACCGCCAGATGACCGACGTGCAGTGCACCTCCTGCGGCAAGGACACCCAGGTGCCGTTCGTGCCCACGCCCGGGCGCCCAGTCCTGTGCCCGGATTGCTTCGCGCAGCAGCGCGCCACCGGCGGCGGGGGCGGCCAGCCCCGCGGCGGCGGCGGCGGCGGCCAGCGGCGCTGGTAGCTACGCCTACCGACTCTTCCGCCGGCAACCAGACTCCTCCTTCGGAAACGGAGAAGGAGTCTGGTTCGACGTGCCCGCCGCACCGCTGGTTCATCGAGGCCCAGTACGGCCCCCAAGGCGGCGCCGAAACCTGGACCTGCACACAGTGCAATGAAACGAAGACTGTCTTGCGCGGCCACGGCGACACCGTCAAGCCGCCCTGGACCGTCGGCAAAGCCAGCCCGCAACCCCCCAAAGAAACGCCTCCGCCGCCTCCGACCGACACACCCGCGTAGCCCTTTGTCATTCCGAGCGTCGAGCGAGGAATCCGTAGCCTTGCCGCCAGGCCGGGAGCCACCCTCGCCCTAGGAGCCCAGCGCCTCCCGCACGATCTCGCTGACCTGGCGGCCGTCGGCGCGGCCTTTGGTTTTCGGCGAGAGCCAACCCATCACCTTGCCCATGTCCTTGGCCGTCGAAGCGCCCGTCGCCGTCACCGCCTCGCCTACAAGCGATCGGATCTCCGCCTCGCTCATCTGCCGCGGCAGGTATTCGGCGAGGATCGCCGCCTCCGCCGCCTCCTTGTCGGCCAGCTCCGGGCGGCCGCCCTTGCGGAACTCCTCGGCCGATTCGCGCCGCTGCTTGGCCTCCTTACTCAGCACACCAATCACGTCCTCGTCGGTCAGCTCGGCGCGCTTCTGCACCTTGGCGTACTGCATCGCCGAGCGCACCAGCCGCAGCGTCGACAGCCGAAGCTCGTCCCTGGCCTTCATCGCCGCCGTCATGTCGGTCCGGAGCCTTTCGGAAAGCGTCATGCGTGCGCCGCGATGAACTCCATGAACATCTCGATGGCGCGCAAGCTCTCGGGGACCTCGGGCGTCACTTCCATGCCATGCTCCGGCAGCCCCTGGAACATCTCCACCCGAATGCTCCCGCCGCGCCTCCGGTAGGCTTCGACGAACTGCTCCTGCATCGGCAGCGGATGGTTCTGATCGCCCTCCTTGAGCACCAGCAGGATCGGCGGCAGGTCTGGATGCTCGTCCTGTAAAACTGCCGTGGCCCCGCTGCCCTCCGCCATCGCCTCCTCCGTGCCCCAGTAGGCCAGGTGCGCCGAGATGAAGTTCTGGTTGTTCTTGGCCAGCGCCACGTGTTGGTAGCGGTACAGCGGGTCGATCACCGGCCAGCCGGCAATGACGTAGCTCAAGCTGGCGTCGATCTCGGGATGTCCCGGCAGCGGCAGCGCCGCGTAGCGCGCGTCCCGCGGCCGGATGCCGCTCAGCGCGATCAGGTGCCCGCCGCTGGAGTTACCCCAAGCGCCCACCCTGGTCGAGCCATTGAAGCCGGCAGCGTGCGCCTTCAGCCAGCGAATCGCCAGGTTGATGTCCTGCAGCGAGGCCGGGTAGCTCGCCTCCGGCGGCTGCCGGAAGTCCAGCGCCGCCACCACCACGCCTCGTTCGGCCAGCGCCTGGCAGATGCCCCTGTTGTTGGTCCGGTCGCCGTTGCGCCAGGCGCCGCCATGGACGTCGATCGTGGTTGGGAACGGCCCCGGCCCCTTCGGCCTGTAGACTCGCGTCAACCACGGCTTGCCGTCGAGCCGCTGGTACTCTACGTCCTGAACATCAACTTCGTATTGCAGATTTGTGGCCATGCCGGCAGTATAGTGACCTCAGCCAAACCATGATCGCCGTCGAGAAAAACGCCCGCGCCACGCGCGTGGCCATGTACAACGACAACAAGCTCAAGCTGGGCTTTTTCGGCCCCAATTGCTCGTCAGGCCGGTTCGTCACCAAGGCCCCCGAGCGCTGGTCGGGCAGCTGGGATGACAACGTGCGCCTGGCCAAGATGCTCGACGACGCCGGCATCGACTTCCTGCTGCCGATCGCCCGCTGGAAGGGCTACGGCGGCGACACCGACTACCAGGGCGCCACCTGGGAGACCATCACCTGGGCTACGGGCCTGCTGGCCATCACCAAGCGCATCACGGTCTTCGGCACGGTCCACGCCGCCCTGTTCCCGCCGCTGATCGCCGCCAAGCAGATCGTGACCGCCGACCACGTCGGCCACGGCCGCTTCGGCCTCAACCTGGTCTGCGGCTGGAACGAAGGCGAGTTCGACATGTTCGGCGTCAAGCCCGGCGACCACGACAGCCGCTATCGCCTGGGCCAGGAGTGGCTGGACGTGCTCAAGCTCATCTGGGAGAAGGACGACTTCGACTGGAAGGGCGAGTTCTTCGACCTCAAGGGCATCCGCGAGAAGCCCAAGCCCTACGGCGGCACCTTCCCGCTGGTCATGAACGCCGGCGCCTCCGGCGATGGCCGCGCCTTCGCCCTGCGCAACTGCGATGCCTGGTTCACCGGCATCCGCCTGCCTTCCATGCATCAGGCCAGCCTGCAAGAAGCCTCCGAGGTGGTCCTGGCTGCCAAGGCCGATGCCCGCGCCACCGGCAACGAGATCGGCGCCTACACCGTCGGCGTCATTGTTTGCCGGCCCACCCGCAAGGAGGCCGAGGACTACTTCCGGTACATCACCGAAGAAGTCGCCGACTGGAATGCCATCGACAGCATCCTGGCAATGAAGGGCTACGACAAGCGCTCGCCCGAAGAAGTCGAGCGCTTCCGCCGCGAATACGCCGTCGGCAACGGCGGCCTGCCCTTCATCGGCAGCCCGGACGACGTCGCCGGCTACCTGGCCTCGGTCAGCGCCGCCGGCTTCGACGGCTGTGGGCTGTCCTTCGCCAACTACGCCGACGAAGCGCCCTACTTCATCCAGGAAGTCCTCCCAAGACTAGAGCGCCTAGGCCTCCGCACCCCCGCCCCTTAGCC
>DAIUFO010000293.1:0-5296 GCA_036844545.1 Chloroflexota bacterium | reverse complement strand
ACTTTTGATCACGATCTGGTGATCGTTGCCCGCATTTTTCCGGGGAAACTAGCTACACTTCCTCCGCTTGAAAGTACAGGCCCCGCGTGGCACCCAAGACATCCTGCCGGCCGAGCAACCCTATTGGGACCTCGTGCGGGAGACGGCCGCCGCCGTGGCTCGGCAGTACGGCTTCCAGCGCATCGAGACGCCGATGTTCGAGGACACCGCGGTGTTCGAGCGCGGCGTGGGCAAGGGCACGGACGTCGTCGAAAAGGAGATGTACACCTTCGAAGACAAGGGTGGCGACAGCATGACGCTGCGCGCCGAAGGCACCGCGCCGGTGGTGCGGGCCTACCTCGAGCACGGCATGTACAAGCTGCCGCGGCCGGTCAAGCTGTACTACATCTGCCCTATCTTCCGCTTCGAGCGACCTCAGAAGGGGCGCTTCCGGCAGCATCACCAGTTCGGCGTCGAAGCCCTGGGCGAGACTGACCCGACGCTGGACGCCGAAGTCATCGAGCTACTGTGGACGCTGTACAGCCGGCTGGGGTTGGAAGGCTTGTCGCTGCAGATCAACAGCATCGGCGACGGCCACTGCCGGCCGCGGTATTTAGAGGCGCTGCGGGCCTACTACGAGTCGCACTTGGGCGAGGTGTGCGACGACGACCGCGTGCGGTTCGAGACGAACCCGCTGCGTATGCTGGACTGCAAGGTGCCGGGCTGCCAGGCCATCGCCGGCCAGGCGCCGCACTCGGCCGACTATCTGTGTGAGGAGTGCGCGGCGCACTTCGACGGGCTGCGGCGCAGCCTGGATCTGCGCGGCCTGGCCTACGAGGTCAACTTCCGGCTGGTGCGCGGGCTGGACTATTACACCAAGACCTTGTTCGAGATCTGGCCGGCCCACGGCGGGGCGCAGTCGACCATCGGTGGCGGCGGCCGCTACGACGGGCTGGCCGAGCAGCTGGGCGGCCGGCAGACGCCGGGCATCGGCTTCGGCAGCGGCATCGAGCGCATCATCCTCAACTACAAGGAAGCGCACCCGGAAGGGCTGGCGCCGCCGCCGGCTGACGTGTTCGTGGTGGCCGCCGGCATTGAGGCGCGAGTCAAGGCGACGGAGCTGTCGGCCGCACTGCGCGGTGCTGGGGTCGGCGTGGCCGGCACGTACGGCGAGCGCTCGTTCGGGGCGCAGATGAAGGCGGCCGGCGCATCCGGCGCGCGGCTGGCGCTGATCCTGGGGGCGGACGAACTGGCCGCCGGCCAGGCGAGCCTGAAGGACATGGCCAATGGCGAGCAACGAGCCGTGCCTTTGGACCACCTTGTCCCGGAAATACAGGCCCGGCTGACGCTGCAGTCCCCTCTCCCGCCGCGGCGGGAGAGGGAAGCTTGAGCGATCCCTTGATCGCCGTGGTCGACTATGGGGCGGGCAACCTGCGCTCGGTGGTGCGCGCGCTGGAGCATGCGGGCGCTCAGGCTGAGATCACCTCGCTGGCGGCGGATGTGGAGCGGGCCCAGGCGGTAGTGCTGCCGGGCGTGGCGGCCGCCGCCGACACGATGAAGGGGCTTAACGAGCGCGGACTGGTCGAGCCGCTGCTGCGCAGCATCGAATCGGGCAAGCCCTTCCTGGGGCTGTGCATGGGCCTGCAGGCACTGATGACCTACAGCGAGGAGGGCGGGCGCCAGGAGTGCCTGGACGTCATTCCCGGAGCCGTACACAAGCTGCCGGCCGGCCTCAAAGTGCCCCAGATGGGCTGGAACCAGGTCGCCTGCCGGGTCGAGCACCCGCTGCTGGACGGCATCCCTGACGGATCGTTCTTCTACTTCGTGCATTCTTTCTACGCCGAACCCGACGACGCCGCTGTCGTGGTGGCCACGACCGAGTACGGCCTGCGCTTTCCGTCGATCCTGGCGCGCGACAATGTGTTTGCTACCCAGTTCCACCCGGAAAAGAGCGGCGCCCGCGGCCTCCAGTTGTACAGGAACTTCGTGCGGCAATGCTCCGCATAGTTCCCTCGCCCGCCGCGGCGGGCGAGTTAGGGTGAGCGCACTCCAATGCTCCTGATCCCCGCGCTGGACCTGCTGGCCGGCAAGTGCGTTCGCCTGCACCAGGGCAACTACGGCCAAGCGACCGAGTACTCCGGCGATCCGCTGGCGGTGGCCAAGCACTGGCAGGACACCGGCGCCGAGTGGCTGCACGTCGTGGACCTGGACGGCGCCCGGGCGGGCGCCCCCCAGCACCTGGAGCTGGTGCGCGCCATCCGCGGGGCCACCAGCGGGCTCAGGCTGGAGCTGGGCGGCGGCTTGCGCAGCATGGAGGCCATCGAACAGGCGCTCGAAGTGGCGGACCGGGTGGTGCTCGGGACGGTGGCCATCAAGGACCCGCTGCTGGTGGCTGAGGCGGTGGAGCGCTTCGGCGGGGCCATCGCCGTGGGGATCGATGCCCGACATGGGCTGGTGGCGATTGAGGGCTGGGAGTCGGCCACGAGCCGGCCGGCGTACGACGTCGCCAGCGACATGAAAGCCGCGGGCGTGCAGACCATCATCTTCACTGACATCGAGACGGACGGCACGCTGCAAGGCCCAAACCTGAATGCCCTGGCGGCGATGCGTGGCCTGGAAGGCGTGACGCTGATCGCCTCCGGCGGGGTGGCTTCGATTGCTCACCTGCGGCAGATCGCCAAGCTTGGCGTGGAGGCCTGCATCATCGGCAAGGCGCTGTACGACGGCGCTATCGACCTCGCCCGTGCCATGCACGAGGCCGGCGAAGACACGGAGCGCTACGAATGGTAGTCCTACGCGGACGGCGAGTATGCTGACTAAACGAGTGATCCCGTGCTTGGACGTGACGGCGGGGCGCGTGGTGAAAGGGACGAAGTTCCTGCAATTGCGGGACGCCGGAGACCCGGTGGAACTGGCGGCGCTGTACGACCGCGAGGGCGCGGACGAACTGGTGTTCCTCGACATCACCGCCAGCTCGGACGAGCGGGAGACAATGGTCCACGTGGTGGAGCGCACGGCCGACCAGGTGTTCATTCCGCTCACGGTCGGCGGCGGCATCCGCTCGACTGAGGACATGGACCGCATGCTCCGCGCCGGGGCGGACAAGGTATCCGTTAACAGCGCGGCCGTCGCCGACCCGGAGCTCATCCGCCGCGGCGCGGAGCGCTTCGGCAGCCAGTGTGTGGTGCTGGCTATCGACGCCAAGGCCGACGGGGACTCCTGGCGGGTGTACACGCATGGCGGCCGACGGCCAACGGAGCTGGACGTGGTGGAATGGGCCGCTCGTGGCGCGGAGCTGGGCGCCGGCGAGATCCTGCTGACCAGCATGGACCGCGACGGCACCAAGGACGGCTACGACCTGGCGCTGACCGCCGCCGTGTCCAAGGCCGTGACCGTGCCGGTGATTGCCTCCGGCGGGGCTGGCAGACTGGAGCACCTGGCCGAGGTGGTGTCGGAAGGCGCGGCCGATGCCGCGCTGGCAGCCTCGATCTTCCACTTCGGCGAGTTCACGATCCGCCAGGCCAAGGAGCTGATGGCCCGGCGCGGCCTGCCGGTGCGCCTGGACTACTGATGGACCTCGATCAACTCCGTTGGAACGATCAGGGGCTGATCCCAGCCATCGTGCAGCACGCGCGGACGCGGCAAGTGCTGATGCTGGCGTTCATGAACCGGGAGTCGCTGCAGCGCACGCTGCAAGGACCGCACGTGTGGTTTTGGAGCCGCGGCCGCCAGGAGCTGTGGGAGAAGGGCTCCACGTCCGGCAACTACCTGGACGTGCGCGACGTCATTCTCGACTGCGACGGGGACACTCTGCTGGTCCTGGCCGAGCCCACCGGCCCGGTGTGCCACACCGGCGAGCCGAACTGCTTCTACCAGGGCGATATCCCGCCTGGCCCCGAGGTTTTGGAGGAACTGGCCACCGTCATCGCGCAGCGGAATCGCGAACGGCCGGAGGGCTCCTACACGGCCAGGCTGCTGTCCGAAGGCATCGACCGCATCGCCAAGAAGATCGGCGAGGAGTCGGCCGAGGTGATCATCGCCGGCAAGAACGGCGCCCCCGCGGAGATCGCCTGGGAAGTCGCCGACTTGCTGTACCACACCCTAGTGCTGTTGGAGTCAACAGGGGTGCCCCTGGACCTGGTCTACGCGGAGCTGGTCAAGCGTCGTAAGTAGGCCCTACGTGAAGGCCGGCTCGCGTTTCTCCAGGATGACCTTGTAACCTTTGCGGCGCAGGCAGCGGGCGAGCTCGGGGAGATATTGCTTTGGCAGGCGGGGATCAGTCAGATCGACGCCCTGGCTGAGGTTGTCGAGGTCCATCCCCACAACATTGCCATGCTCGTCGACGTCGAATGGGCGTTCGGTGTGGTGACCGTCTTGCAGTTCGGTGAAGTCCACATAACCCCCATCGAACTCGGGATCAAAGACGACTTTCATTCGAGTACCTCCACGCGGGAAACGGTGTTTCCATCCTCCGACAACTCAAGCGTAACAGTCAGCTTGTGCGCGATCCCACGTCGGTAGGCTGTGACGAGGCCGACGTTGAGATCCTTCTGCCACAGCATCACGATGTCGTCAGTTACCTTGTCGTGAGGCACGCCGTACTTGTTGAGCCTATTCGCTGCTCGGTGGCTAAAGTGAGGGATTCCCGTTCGTTCGGCCACGCGGGCATCATGGTACCTACTGGAGTAGACGGTCGGCGGCGGCGAAGCCGCTGGTGAGGCAGTCGGGGATGCCGACGCCGTGGTAGGCGTTGCCGGCCAGGGCCAGGTTGGGGGGGAGGGCTTGCTCGAGGCGGCCGACGTCGGCCTGGTGGCCGACTTCGTATTGGGGCATGCTGTTGGGGCAACGGGTGAGCCAGGCTTCCTCTGGGTTGCCATCTATGCCTAGGAGCTCCCCGAGGTCGCGGAGAGAGCGGGCGATCAGCTCGTCGTCGGGCAGGGCGTAGGCTTCCGGATTGAGCATGCCGCCGGCGAAGGCTCGGAGGAGGACGCGGTCGTCCGGTGCGCGGGCTTCGAACTTCTGGCTGCTGAAGGTGCAGGCCATGATGGTCCGGCGCTCGATGTGGGGGATGACGAAGCCCGCGCCCTCCGGCAGATGGCGGATTTGGGAGCGACGGAAACCGAAGTTGATGGTCGCGGCGGAGGAATAGGCAGTGGGGGGTACTGGGAGGTCTGGCGTGAGGTGGGCGACTTCCGGGAGTGGGACGGCTAGGCAAACGGCGTCGAAGTCCTGGTGCTCGGCGCCGGCATCGAGAGACCATCGGGCGCGGGGTTCCCTCACCCTAGCCCTCTCCCGCCGCGGCGGGAGAGGGGATATT
>DAIUFO010000292.1:0-5330 GCA_036844545.1 Chloroflexota bacterium | reverse complement strand
GTGCGGACAGTATACGGCCTCCGCTCACTGGCGCGCAAGTAGTATCCTAGCGCCGTGAAAGTCAGCAGGCCCGTGCTGCGCCGCGTGGCTATTGGCCTGTTCCTGGTGATCGTGGCCAACCTGGCCGTCCTGGGCGCGCTGTTCAAAGACCTCCTGCACGAAGAGCAAACATTCTTCACCGACCACCTCATGCAGCAAGCCTCCGGCAAGCTGAACCTCGGTTCGATTGTCATCGCCGCTATCGACGACGCCAGCCTCAAGACCTATGGCCGGCTGGACAGCTGGGACCGAAAGCACTACGCCGACCTCATTCGCGAGCTCAAGAAAGCCGGCGCGCGCACGGTGGCCTTCGACGTCGCCTTTCAAGATCCGGCCCAGGGCGACGGCGAGCTCGCCGCCGCAACCAACGAGGCGCTGCACCCCACCGACGGTTCCCAGCCCATGGACGTGATCATGGCCGTCGTCGGCGATGGCCTGCCCCTCCACGTGGCCGGCAGAGGCTTGGAGTATTTGGGCTTTCAGACAATGGCTCCAGGGGTTGCCGCGGGTAAACCGATCCTGGCCGCTGTCAACGTCGACCTTGACGGTATCGACGTCCGCAACCTGCCGCTGCTGTACTACAGCGGCCAGCAGCAGTCCCTGCCGCTGCCACTCGTCGGCGCCATCTCGTTCGCCTCACGTCTGCCGGGCTTCAGCAACGCGCTGGAGTTCCAGGACGAGCCCTTCCAGCTGCACTTCGGGCCCTATTTCATCCCCATCGACCAGTTCTTCCGCATGCCGATCTATTACTTCAGCAAGCCCTACGGCTACCAGCCAAATACCATCAGCCTATCGAAAATCGCCGAAGGCCGGGCCAGCCCGGATAGCCTCCGGAACCGGTTAGTGTTTGTGGGAGCCTACGGAGCCACAGGTCTCGCGGACGACTACCCGGTCCCAACCTCGGCCGGCGGCGCGCTGGCCAAGATGCCCGGAGTGGAGATCTGGGCCAACGTTGCGCAGAGCATCATCGAAGGCAAGTTCATTACGGCCCAGCCGTGGCAGACGACCCTGGCCTTCATGCTCGCCGCCAGCCTCGTCGCCGCCGGCTTCTTCCTGCGATTCGGCGCGGCCGGCTGGCTGGCGACCGTCGTCTTAGCCCTCGGCTACTCCGCGCTCCGCTACCTCTTGGCCGCCGGCCAGCTCGTCCAGCCAACGTCCATCGGCCACCAGCAGACCATCGAGATGCCCAGTTTCGCGTACGTCGACGCCGCGCTGTTCCTGTCGTCGGCGGCGCTGTTCCTGTACTTGTTCCTCGAAGAACAGCGGCGGCGCAGCGCCGTGTACAGCACCTTTGGCCGCTACGTCACGCCTGCCGTCGCCGAGCAGCTTTCGACGATGCAAGCCTCCGGCGATCTGAACCTGGGCGGCTCGCGCCGCGTGGCCACCATCCTGTTCGGCAACGTGTACCTGCCCCACGGCGTGAAAGCCGAAGCCACACTGCGGCTCTTGAACACCTACTTCGACGGCATCGTGCGCATCGTCAACGAGAACGGCGGCACTGTGAACAAGTTCATCGGCGATCACATCATGGTCATGTTCAACGTCCCGCTGGACATGGAAGGCCACGCCGAGGCCGCCTGCCGCACCGCCTACGAGGCAATCGCCTGGGTCAAGGAGACGCGCCAGTCCATGGCCGGCGAGGAGGCCACGTTCGGGGTGGGCGTCAACAGCGGTCAGCTGGTTGCCGGCAACATGGGCTCCAAGAACCGCATGGAGTACACCGTCCTGGGCGACACGGTCAACACTGCCTCACGCCTCAGCGGCGTAGCCAAGGACGACGAGGTCATCATCAGCCAAGCCACGGTGGACCTGCTGGACGGCAGCGGCGCCAAGCTCGAGGACCGCGGCGAAGTCCGCGTCAAAGGCAAAGCCGAGCCCGTAAAGGTCTACGCCGTGCTCGGCTTCGCCGATGAAGAAGGCCCGGTGCAGATCGTGCAGCCGGAAGCGACTACCGTCGCCGCGGGGTAGCGTGGTTATTTGTCCCTCTCCCATCGCAATGAGAGAGGCTAGGTGAGGGCTGCGCTGCCCAAAGCTCCATGCAGCCGAGGCTGCTCAGTTGCTGGTCGCCCGGCGGCCTGGAACCCTCTCCCATCGCAATGGAGAGGGCAGGGTGAGGGCACCTCACCCACAGCCCTAGGTACCACCGCTTTCTGGATGAGTGGGCTCGCTACTTCAGGTTCTTCGCCAGGAACTCCAGCGTGATCTTGGAAGCATCGTCGGCAGCTTCCTTGTTGTAGCTGCCGCGGGCGTCGCAATTAAAGCCGTGCCCGGCTTGCGGGTAGACCTTGATCTGATGATCCTTGCCCAACTCCGTTAGCGTTTCCTCGATCTTCTGCACCTGGTCCTGCGGGATCATCTGGTCCTGGCCGCCGAAGAACAGCAGCACCGGTACGGAGATGTCGGCCGAGCGGGTCACCGGCGCGTTCGGGTTGCTCGGGTCGGCAATGCCGCCGCCGTAATAGCCGGCGGCGCAGGCCACGTCCTTGGAGCGCGTGGCTGCCAGGTAGGCTGTGCGGCCGCCGAAGCAGTAGCCGACGATGCCAAGCTTGCCCACGCCCGCTTGCGCCTTCAGGTAGCCGATGGCGGCGTTGACGTCGTTCATCACCATGTCGTCGTTCAGCTTCATGATGCTGCCGATGGCCGTCTGCATGTCGGTGTACGGCACCGTCCGCTGCTCGAAGCGGTGGAACAGGTCCGGCGAGACGGCATAGTAGCCTCCCGCGGCGAAGCGTTGCGTAACGTCCTTGATGTGGTCGTTCACACCGAACGCCTCTTGGACGACCACCAGCCCCGGATGCGGCCCGGCCCCATCGGGCTTGGCGACAAATAGGTCCATCTGGCCATCAGGGGTGGAAACGGTTGTAGTTTCGATTGTCACAGACATGACGGCCAGTGTACCGGACGCCGTCTACACCAGCTCTCGCGCCAGCCTTGCCCCTTCGACCATGGCTTGGAGCTTGGCCCGAGCAACGTCGACGCTGAGGTGCCGCAAGCCGCAGTCGGGATTGATCCACAGCTTGTCGCCGCGGACGCTGCTGGTCGCTTGGATGATGCGTTTGGCCACGACTTCCGGCGTTTCGACCGTCCAATCCTTGACGTCCAGCACGCCCAGCCCAATCTCGAACGGCGGCGGAGTGTCACGAAAGATCGCCAGGTCAGCCTGGCCGCGCCTGGCAAACTCCAGCACGAGCTGATCGATCTCGGCCTCGAAGATCGCCGGCGCCAGGTAGCTGTAGTCGCCGGCCCAGGACGGCTTGCCGTAGCGGTTGCCGAAGCAGATGTGCAGCGCCTTCTTGACGTGGATGCCCTCGAAGCAGCGGTTCAGCAGCTCCACCGCCCAGGTGATGTCGTCCGGATAGCCGGCGATGTATTCGTCGTCGATCTGCACGAAGGCGCAGCCGGCCTCCTGCAGCCGCCGCAACTCGGCGTTCACTATGCCCGCCAGGACCAAGCCCAACCGCCGCTGGTCGCCGTAGTGCTCGTCGCGCAGCCGCCGCAGCATGGAGTACGCGCCGGTGATGGTGCACTTGACCCGCTGGCCAGTCAGTGACGACACCAGCCGGAAATCGTCCACCAACCCCAACGGCTCGGGTGCGATCTCGGCCCGCACCACGGTCGGAAAGAAGTCCAGGTAGTAGGCCTTGTTGGGGTTGTCCACGTCCACGCCGGGCAAGCGCACCAGGAAGTAGTCCAGGCTGTTGTCCCGCCGCACCTCGCCATCGGTCACCACGTCCACCCCGGCCAGCTCCTGGTCCTTGACCGCCGACTTCAACGCCGCCAGGTGGATCTCGTCCAGCACCGAGCGGCTGACGCGCCGCTGGAAGAAGTCGGTTTTGACGTTGGCCAGCCACTCCGGCACCGCGTAGCTGCCGACCACCGAGGTCGGGAAGAGCGGCTCGGCCATGGAGCTTACTGTACCCTCTGTGGATCATGAAAACCCTCATCAAAGGCAGTTGGGTCGTGGGCTGGGACGGCGCCCAGCACCAGCTCATTCGCGACGGCCTGTGCGTCCTGGAGGACGCCCGCGTGCCCCACGTTGGCAAGAGCTATGACGGACCGGTCGACCGCACTGTCGACGCCGCCGGCAAGCTCGTCTCACCGGGACTGATCTGCACCCACCGCCACGCCGGCACCAACGCCAGCGACTACATCTTCCTTGACCGCGGCCGGCCCGATTCGATGGCCCGCAATTACCTGAACTGGCACTCCGGCGTCAAGGGCAAGCCGCGCTGTGAGCCACCCCTCCGCCTGCGCGTATTGTGGGGCCTGGGCCAATGCCTGCAGGCTGGCCAGACAACGGTCCTGGAGTTTGCCGCCGGCGGCGAGCCGGAGGAGTTCGTCCACTTGGCCGAGGAGCTTGGCATCCGCGTCTACACCGGCCCCGGCCACCGCAACGCGCTGATCTTTGCCCGTGAGGACGGCTCCATCGAGTACGACTGGGACGACCAGCGTGGCTTCAACGCCCTCAAGCGGGCGCTCGATTTCGCCGAGAAATTTGACGGCCACGCCGGCGGCCGGATCAAAGCCCTGCTGTGCGCCGGCCATCCGGACACCTGCACACTGGAGCTGCTCCGGGAGACGGCCGTGCAGGGCCGGCGCCACAAGCTGCCGATGACCATCCACGCCGCCATCCATGGGCTGGAGATGGAGCGCGTGCTTGACACCTATCGGGTCACGCCCATCCAATTGCTGGATAAGGCCGGCCTGCTGGGGACCGACGTCATCCTGGACCACGTCCTGTTTATCTCCGGCCACAGCTGGACGCGCTATCCGGATGCGCCGGATCTCCGACTCCTTGGCGATTCGCACGCCACCGTTTCGCACTCGCCGTTGAAGTACTTCCACATGGGCGTGCACTTGGAGTCCTTGCGGCGCTACATCGAGGCCGGCGTCAACATGACCATCGGCACGGACTTCCCGCCGGGCGACATCCTGGCCGAGATGCGTTACACCATGCTGCTCAGCCGGGTGGCCGACAAGAGCTTCCTGTCCGGCACGCCGCGCGACGTGTTCGATGCCGCCACGGTCAACGCCGCCAAAGCCCTCGGCCGGGAGGATCTCGGCCGGCTGGCTCCCGGCGCCAAGGCCGACGTCGTGTTGTTCGACATGAAGAAGTTCCACTTTGGCGCCATCCACGACCCCATCAAGAGCCTGGTCGAGACCGGCACGGCTTCCGACGTGGACACAGTGTTCGTCGACGGCAAAGTAGTTGTCCGCGATGGCGCGCTGACCACCATCAACCAGCGCGAGCTGATCGAGGAATGTCAGCGCGAAGGCGAAAAAGCCTGGGC
>DAIUFO010000291.1:0-5332 GCA_036844545.1 Chloroflexota bacterium | reverse complement strand
CAGGGCCGCGTCCGCGGAGGCCCGAGCCTGCGCCGGCGGTTTGGGAGCCGCTGGGGCTGACGGCGATACGGCGCTCGGGCTGGTGCTGGGGGGAGCGGACGCTGGCTGCGCACAGGCGCTCAGGGCCACTGCCAAAGCAAGCATTGAGGGAAGGGCGCGCCGGGACATCTGGCGTCCATAGTACACTCGCTCGCCTTTTTTGGAAGCCTGCCTACGCCGCCGCTCCGTGGCATTTCTTGTACTTGCGGCCGCTGCCGCAGGGGCAGAGTTGGTTACGGCCGACTTTGGCGCTGCCGGCGCTGACAGGCTGACGGCCGCCCGGCTCGTCGCGATTGGTCATTGCCCCGGAGTAGGGTGAGCGGCCGTAGCCGCGGGCTTCTTGGCGCGCTGAGCCCTGCCCGCCGTTGCCTGACGGGACCGGGGCTGGCGGTGGGAGAGGAGCAGTAGACTCGCTTTCCTTGGTTGGGTTCATAACCGGCTCGGTGGGCTGGACCACGACGTTTACGTGGTAGATGGTGTGCACCACGTCGTGCTGGATGGTGGACATCAGGCCCTGGAACAGGTCGTAAGCCTCGCCCTTATAGGCCACCAGCGGGTCCTGCTGGCCATAGGCGCGCAGGCCGATGCCCTCGCGCACGTCCTCGACGGTGGTCAGGTGCTCGACCCACAGCGTGTCGATCACGCGCAGCAGCACCAAGCGCTCGATGTGCCGCATCAGAGGCGGGCCGAGCTGCTGCTCCTTGGCCTCATAGGTCTCGTCGGTGGCCCGCAGGACCATCTCGGCGACCTCCTCCCGCGTCATCAGCTTGAGGTCGTCCGGAGTCCAGTCTTCGGGCACCGGGAAGATGGGCCTCAGCGCGGCCAGCAGACCTTCGGTGTCCCAGTTCTCGCCGTACTCGTCCGAGCAGAAGGACTCCACCATCTGTCCGATGTGCTCGTGGATCATGTCCAGGACCGAGTCTTTGAGGTCCTGCTTCTCCAGGATCTTCTGGCGCTCGCCGTAGATCACCCGGCGCTGCTCGTTCATCACGTCGTCGAACTCGACGGCGTGCTTGCGGATGTCGAAATGGAAGCCCTCCACCTTGCTTTGGGCCTGCTCGATGGCCTTGGTGACGAGCCCATGCTCGATGGGCGTGTCCTCTTCCATGCCCAGCTTTTCCATGATGTTGGCGATACGCTCGGAGGCGAAGCGCCGCATCAGATCGTCGTCCAGGGAGACGAAGAAGCGCGACATGCCGGGGTCGCCCTGGCGGCCGGCTCGACCCCGCAGCTGGTTGTCGATGCGGCGTGACTCGTGGCGCTCGGTGCCGATGACGGTCAGGCCGCCCATCCGGACGACTTCGTCGTGCTCGGTGGCGCACTGGGCCTTGTACGTAGCCAGCAGCGCCTCGTAATCCTTCTCCCCCTGGGAAGCGTCCGACTCATGCTTGGCCAGGCCTTCGGGGTTGCCGCCCAGCAGGATGTCGACGCCGCGGCCGGCCATGTTGGTGGCCACCGTGACAGCGCCCTTACGGCCGGCCTGGGCGATGATGCCGGCTTCGCGCTCGTGGTTCTTAGCGTTGAGCACCTCGTGCGGGACGCCCTTCAGGCTGAGCTGCTCGCTGAGCCGCTCCGACTTCTCGATGGACACGGTGCCGACGAGGACGGGCTTGTCCGCCTTGTAAAACTCCTCGATCTGGTCGACCACAGCGCGGAATTTGCCCTTCTCATTCTTGTAGACGAAGTCGGCCTGGTCGCGCCGGACCATGGGCTTGTTGGTGGGGATGCTGATCACTTCCAGCTTGTAGATCTTGTGCAGCTCTTCGGCCTCGGTCTGGGCGGTGCCGGTCATGCCGGCCAGCTTGTCGTACAGCCGGAAAAAGTTCTGGAAGGTGATGGTGCCCAGGGTCTTGTTCTCGCGTTCGACGCGCACGCCTTCTTTGGCCTCTATGGCCTGGTGCAAACCCTCGCTGTAGCGCCGGCCGTGCATCTTGCGGCCGGTGAACTCGTCGATGATGATGACCTGGCCGTTTTCGACGATGTAGTCCTTGTCGTTCCTGAAGATGATCTCGGCTTTGAGCGCGTTGTCGAGGTAGTGGGCCAGCGTGTAGTTCTGCTCGTCGTAGATGTTCTCGACGCTGGCCAGGCGCTCGACCTTGGCGATGCCGTCCTCGGTCAGGCTGACGGCCTTGAGCTTCTCGTCGACCACATAGTCGTCCACCAGCTGGAGGTCCTTGGCGATGCGGGCGAACTGGTAGTAGCGGTCGGTCGCCTCTTCGGCCGGGCCGGAGATGATCAGCGGCGTGCGCGCTTCGTCGATGAGGATGTTGTCGACCTCGTCGACGATGGCGAAGCCCAGCGGGCGCTGGACAGGCTGGGCCTCGCCGATCATCAGCCGGCCGTACTGGTCGACCCACATCGGCGGCGTGATCATGTTGTCGCGCAGGTAGTCGAAGCCGAACTCGTTGTTGGTGCCGTAGGTGATGTCGGCGTTGTAAGCGGCGCGCTTGTCCTCGCCGTAGGGCTCCATGGTGGACTGGATGCAGCCGACAGTGAGACCCAGGGCGTTGTAGATCTTGCCCATCCACTCGGCGTCGCGCTTGGCCAGGTAATCGTTGACGGTGACCACGTGGACGCCCTTGCCCGCGAGGGCATTCAAATAGGCTGGCAATGTGGCCACGAGGGTCTTGCCCTCGCCGGTGCGCATCTCGGCGATCTTGCCCTCGTGCAGCACCATGCCGCCCAGCAGCTGGACGTCGAAGTGACGCATGCTGACCGTGCGCTTGGCCGCCTCGCGGCAGGCGGCGAAGGCGTCCGGCAGCAGATCGTCGAGGGTCTCGCCCTCGGCCAGCCGTTCCTTGAGCTCGGCCGTCTGGTCGCGCAGCTCTTCGTCGCTGAGCTCGACCATCTCAGCCTCGAGCCCGTTGATTTCATCGACCAGCGGCTGGAGCTTCTTCAGCTCCTTCACGTTGGGATCGCCGACGATCTTCGTCAGCAGCTTCAGCACGGGTGGTGGTCCTTCAAAGGCAGGGCTTTCCGGCGGATCATAGCGTTTGAAGCAGGCAAGAGGCCACGGGCCGCGGGCCATGGACGCTACCCGAGGCGGGCTCCCACGATGGCCGGATGGCCGTGTAGGAACTCATCCGCGTTTGTGGGCTTGCGGCCTTCCAGCTGCACGCGCTCGAGCGCCAGCTCCCCGTCGCCGGTCGCGACAGCTAGGCCTTCGAGCACCGTGCCAGGCTCCATTGGCCTTTGCCCTTTGGCCTTTGCCCTTGCCGCCAGCACCTTCAACAGCTTGCCCTCGAAGGTGGTGAAGGAGCCCGGCCAGGGGGTGTAGGCGCGGACCTCGCGCAGCAGGCGCTCGGTGGGCTTGCTCCAATCGATGCGGCCGTCGTCCTTCGTCAGGCGCGGGGCACAGCTTGCCTTGGCTTCCTCTTGCGGCTTGGGAGTGATCATGCCGCGGACTCGCAGCCCGACCACCTCGACCAGCAGCTCCGCGCCGAGCTGCGCCAGCTTGTCGGTGAGCGTGCCGGCGTTGTCGTCTGGCTCGATGGCGATCGTCCGCTGGCGGAAGACCGGTCCGGTGTCCCAGCCCTCGGCCAGCCGCATGATGCTGACGCCCGTCTCCTCGTCCCCGTTCAGCAGCGCGGCGGCAACGGGCGAGGCCCCGCGGTACTTCGGCAGCAGCGAGGCGTGGACGTTGAGGACGCCCATGGGCGGCAGCGTCAGCAGCCAGTAGGGGATCTTGTGGGCGTAAGCGACCACCACCATGAGCTCCGGCTTGAGCCGTTCGAGGGTGTCGCGGACGTCGTCCAGCCGCGCCGGTTGCTCGACTGAAAGGCCCTGCTCCAGCGCCAGCCTCTTGATCGGCGGCGGCTGAAGCTGCTGGCCCCGGCCCGCCGGCCGGTCCGGTTGGGTGAGGACGAGATCAGGACGGTAGCCGGCTTCGACCAGCGCTCGCAGCGAGGGCACAGCGAACTCCGGCGTGCCGGCGAAAATGAGCCTAGTGTCAGGCACAGTGGGACGGATACTTCGCTGCCCTCAGCATGACAATTGGGCGCCAGGGTAGTGGAAGTCGACCGCGCCCATGCCGATCAGCCAGGCCGGGACGGAGGCGTACATCAGCCATTCGGCGGGCCGGCCCCCGGCGCAGCCCATGGCGGCGATCCAGTTGCGGATTTCTTCGGCGCCGTTGCCGGCCGCCTGGATTTCCTCCGGCCGGAGCGAGGTCAAGCCCTTCAAGTCGCCGGCCTTGAACAGCGACACCCAGCGCCGGTCGAAGTCCTCGTTGATCCGGCCCTGGCCGGGCACGCCGATAAAGTGCGACATGCCGCCCGCCCCGACGACGACCACCCGTTCGTCGCCCGGGAAGCTCTCGACAGCGCGGCGCAGCGCGGCGCCGAAGTCGGCCGATCTGTCCAGCCGCGGCAGGGGCGGCTGAACGCAGTTCTGGAGGATAGGGATCACAGGCAGGTCGAACTCCGGCCGAGTGTAACGGACCGGCACGAAGGTGCCGTGGTCCAGCTTGAGATGGTGGCTCACGGCCGGCTCGAAGCTCTCGTGCTGGTACATGTGGCGGACGATGTGCATGGCCAGGGCGCCGCTGCCTGGGATACGGATGGTGCCCTTCTCATAGCGCAGGTCGTCCTCAGGGCCGGTCCACTCTTCGGCGACGCCTACCAAAAACGCCGGCAGGTTGTTCAGGAACAGGTTGTTGAAGTGGTCGTTGCTGATGATGATCAGGGTGGTGGCGTCCGCCGCTCGGATGCGCCGGCCGATCTCGTTCATAGCTTCGAGCGTGCGGCGGCACACATCCTCGCCGGCGCGTTCCCAAGTGGTGACCAGGTTGGGCGCGTGCCCGGTTGCGAACACGCCAACAATGGAGGCCATAGCGTGATCCTACTTGCCGCCGCCAATAAGCCGGGCTTCGACTTCGTCTTCGATTGCGGCCAGGATCGTGCGGATGCTTGGCTCGGGAATTACCGGCTCGGGCGGCCTGCCGGCCCGATGACGATGATGATGAGGAAAGCCCGGCAGGTCGCCGTGGTGAGGCACGTTGTCGTATCGGACGATCTCGTGGTCTTCGTCGTCAAGCAACTGAAACGAGTAGCCCTGAAGTTGTGGGGAGTCAAGAAATCTCAGCCGGATATTGACCTCGACGCAGCAGCGGCCTCGCATGCGGAGTGACGCGATTAGCTGTCCGGACTGATCGTGCGCGGGCGCCCGTATGTTGACTGAACCGGCGCCCGACTGATCGAGAAGGCGTTCTACACCTTCCAAGTAAGCGCGGGCGCCCGCCACTAGTGGGTCACTTCTCATGAGCGTAACCGAGAACAGGCGCCAGCGCGTGTAC
>DAIUFO010000290.1:0-5362 GCA_036844545.1 Chloroflexota bacterium | reverse complement strand
CCGGGACGGCGGCGACGACGACCACCACAACAGCCGTGGCGCCTCTCGTTCGTGTTCATCCCCCCGCCGCCGGTCGACGGCACTGCTGATCTCACGACCACCACCCCAGTGGTGTGGCCCTCCCCCCCCGCCGCGCCTGTCGTCATCAACGGGTGCGGCGGGCAGCAGCCCCGACGACAACAACAACCAGCCACTACGTCGTCCCGCTACAGGAGGACCGCGGCGGCCGCCGCGATCCTCGGTGTTGTGCGGTCGTCAAGCGTCACCACCACCGCGAAGCCCGACAGTTAACCCAGATGCTTAGCCCCAACCACGCATAAGTTTGCCGCCCACCGAGTTTCACGAACGCTTCAACAGCCGCGTGCATAAAGTTGCCGGTCACGACAAACACGATGCATAAGCTGCCGACTATTCACGGCGAGGGGCCGCAGCTTGAAGCGCAGGGTCAGATAGCCCAGAGCTGACCGCCAGCGCCGGCGGTCGTAGAACGGGCAACGTACTCGAAGAGCGCGTGACGGGCGGGTGCTCCAGTTGGCCACCGGCAGCGGCCCAGCCCGCGCTTCAATATCGCCCAGAAGTATTCGGCTGCGGAATTATCAAAGTACGCGCCGCTGCGGCCCCTGGAGCGGGTGACGCCGGTTGGGTCCAAGCGTCGGCAAGGCCGTCGAGGTGTACTGGCTGCCGCGGCCAAAATCGAAGATGGCGCCCTCTGGCAGGTGGATGCGACCGGCAGCCGTGCGCAGGGCGTGGACCACCAGGCTGGCCCGCACATGGTCGGCCAGGCGTAGCCGAGGACCGAGCGCGTCGCCCATGTTGAGGGGTCGGCCAGGTTAGTACAGTCAACCCTCGCCAGTGGCGACTGCTGAGCACGAGCATTGGCCAGCGCCTCGTCAACTGCCATATGCTTCCCTGAAATACAGGGGCTGGCCAGGACACCGAATGTCGCGAGACACGCATTACGCCAAGAGCGGCGACGTCCACATCGCGTATCAGGTCATCGGCGCCGGTCCGGTCGACCTGGTGCTCGTGCCGGGCTTCGTCTCCAATGTAGAGGACTGGTGGGAGGAGCCGACCTGCGTTCGCTTCTTCGACCGGCTCACCTCCTTCAGCCGGTTAATCCTGTTCGACAAGCGCGGAACGGGCCGGTCTGACCGGGTGGCGCAAACGCCGTCCATGGAGCAGCGGGTGGACGACATTCGTGCCGTGCTGGACGCTGTCGGGTCCCAGAGAGCCGCGCTGCTGGGCATCTCGGAAGGTGGCGCGCTCGCGACTGTTTTCGCCGCGACCCATCCCCAACGCACCTCAGCCCTGGTGCTGTACGCGACCATCGCGGCCTTCATCTCGTGGATACCTACGGCTGAGGAACTGCAGCACGTACTCGAATCGATCGATCACACCTGGGGCACGGGCACGAGCTTGCCGCGATATGCACCCAGCATGGCCGGCAATAAGCGTTTTCGCCGGTGGTGGGCTCGTCACGAGCGGGAGGGTGGGAGCCCAGGAACCGTGATGGACCTCATGCGCATGAACAGCGAGATCGACATACGGCCCATTCTGCCGGCCGTCCGTGTGCCAACGCTTGTTCTGCATCGCGTGAACGACGCGGCTGTGGATGTGGAATCCGGCCGCCAGCTCTGGCGGGACATACCCGGCGCTCAATATGTGGAGCTTCCAGGCAGCGATCACGTGCCGTGGGTTGGCAATGCTGACGCCATCCTGGACGAAATCGAAGAATTCGTGACCGGTGTCCGACCGGCGGCTACCGTGGATTGCGTCCTGGCCACGATCCTCGTGGCCGACGTGGCCGGGGCCACCCGTCTGGCCATCGAGCTCGGGGAACAAGCCTGGCTCGACCTGCTCGACAGCTTCCGGAATGTCACGGCCAAGCAGATTGCCCGCTTTCAGGGGCGGACGCTGGAGGAAGTGGGAACCCGGGTTGTGGCGGCATTCGACGGTCCCGCGCGGGCCGTAAGGGCAGCGTGCGCCATTGCCGACGATGCCGTGGAGCTGGGAGTACAGGTGAAGGCCGGTCTCCACACCGGAGAAATCCGGCTGAACAGAGAAGGAGCCGCTGGAATCGCCGTCCAGATCGCCGCCTGGATCGCAGAATTGGCGGCGGCCGACGAAGTCCTGGTGGCCAGCACGGTGAAAGACCTGGTGTCAGGCTCAGGGCTCGGCTTTGAAGATCGGGGGCTGTACACCGCGAAGGTGGGCGAGGAGCAGTGGCGCCTTTTCCGGGTTACCAGGGCTGCCGGCCCATCGCCTGCGGCTCCAGCCGCCGTGCCCGCGGGCGAGTTGACCGCGCGTGAACGAGAAGTGGCGCTGCTGCTGGTAGGAGGCCTGACCAACCGGCAGATCGCCAATGCTCTGATTATTACTGAGGGAACGGCTGCCCTGCACGTCAAGCACATCATGGCCAAGTTGGGCTTTTCTTCGCGAGCCCAGGTTGCTGTTTGGGCCACCCGGCAGGGCTTGAACGGCCAGGCCGCGGGACAAGATATCCAACCCTAGAACAGACAACTATCCAATTCTGGCGATGCCAAGAGGAGCGGCCAGCGCCTAGTCTGAACGCACCGATTCCGTTCAGGAGATTCCATGACAATGACCACCACGGCGCAGGCTCCCACACCCGAGCCAATCCTTCAGCTGGCCACCGGCTTCATGGCAGCCAAGCAGCTATTCGTAGCCAATGAGATCGGGCTGTTCGGCCATCTGCGGGAAGGACCGCTGAGTCTTGACGAGCTCGCGCAGCGCGCTGCCGTACCGAAGCGCACCACGCGCATAGTGGCAGATGCCATGGTGGCCCTGGGCCTGCTGGAGCACAACGGCGGGCGCTACCAGAATGGACCGGTCGTGGGGACCTTTCTCAGTGGCTCAGGAGCGGTCGACCTCCGGCCGCTGCTTCGATTCTGGAACCACATCAGCTATCCCGCCTGGCTGAAGCTCGAACAGGCCGTTCGCTCAGGAGAAGCGCAGCCACACGACGGGCATTTCAGCGAAGAGGAGCAGCGGATCTTTTCAGCGGGGGTGGAAGCGCTGACGGCCGGCACCGCGCAGGCGCTGGCGGGCAGTTACGACTTCAGCTCGCATCGTCGGGCGCTCGATCTCGGCGGCGGAACCGGCTCATTCCTCATCGCCGCCTTGACGCATCACCCGGGTCTGAACGGCACGCTCCTGGAGTTGCCCAGTGTGACGCCGGTCGCCGAACGCCGCATTTCAACGGAACCTTGCGCCGGCCGAGTCCAGCTCGTGGCAGGCGACTTCTTCACCGATCCTATCCCGTCCGATCACGACGTGGTCATTGTCGCCAACGTCGCGCACCTGTTCTCACCAGCCCGCAATATCGAGCTGCTGCGCCGCACGCGTGCTGCGGTCGCAGACGGAGCACGTCTGCTGTTCGTCGATTTCTGGACCGACCCCACCCATACCCAGCCTGCGGCCGCGACGCTGCTCGCCGGCGAATTCCTGGTGATCGCCGGAGAAGGTGATGTGTACAGCGAGGCTGAGGTGCGCGGCTGGCTGCGTGAGGCTGGCTGGCGCTTCGTCGAGCACAGCCCATTGGATGGCGCAGCGAGCCTGATCGTGGCTGAGACGGCCGGCTGAGTGCGAGGAAGTGGGGACTTCCTGGCGGCCCAGCTGACGACGCCATGGGCAGTCCACCACATCCGCCGCGGCACCTCCGCCGGAGGAGGAGGTGCCGCTGCTGCTGCTCCGCCGCTGCCACCGGCATATCATCATCCGATCCCACCACCCCGTAGTCGTCGTCGGAATGCTGGGGAGGAGAGGAGGAGGATGCCACCGCGCCTACCGGCGGGCAAACAGGCGGCGGGAGCAGCCAGGCGAGCCTCAACGTCTCCATGGCCCATCTCGTTGACGGCCACTGTATTTTCGCGGCGCAACGCTAAAGCATCGTTTTGCCGCCACGGATTTATAACCATCCCGTTGCCAAACGGCAAAACGATGCTTTAGATCACACCCGCCGTCGTAATCCGTAAAAACCTCCGCTTGGCTGCTGGTGGGCAGCAAAAAAGACCGGCTTTCATTTGGGACCGGTCTTTCTTGCCCTCTCCCCAGCTCGCTTTACGAGCCGTGGCGATGATACGGCCTAATCGCGGCTGAGTCGGGCCAGCACGGGCCGCAGCCGACATCGGCCACGTTCACGTGGCCCCTGCGTCCATGACGCTTGGCTGGGCCATGCGATCGCCATTCTGCGCGCCGATTGAGCCCCAGAAGTTCTCCGCAGCCACGACCGCGAAGCTGCCGGAGCGGACTGAACACGGCCACCTTGGGCGCCGGCCGGCTTTCGCCGGATGGAGAAGGATAATGGGCCATGATCCATGTGAACCGGTATCCCCCGCAGGCAGTCGATGCCATACACCGGCGGGCACTCCATCAGGCAGCAACCGTGCTGGTCGACCAAGCCTTTGACGCGCTCGCGGCCAGCGTAGATCCCGACCAAACCGAGCTGGACCCCTTTGCCAACGTC
This sequence comes from Chloroflexota bacterium, assembly GCA_036844545.1. Lineage (GTDB taxonomy): Bacteria > Chloroflexota > JAJPGV01 > JAJPGV01 > JAJPGV01 > DATGVV01. Next base: position 876 of record DAIUFO010000290.1, on the reverse strand, counting down.
GAGTTCCTGACCCAATACCTGCCGCCAAAGCACCGTTCTCGGTACACCCCACACGTGCTGCGATCATTCGCGGTCAGCATCATCATCGTCGGCTGGAAGCTGACCGAGCCGGACAATGTCTATCCGTTAAGCAACATGCTGGAGGAGTTGGCCCTGAATGCCATGCTCGCCTGCGCGGCGGACATCGCCCAGACCGACGCGGTGCTGGATACGGCGAACCAGGACGACGATGCGGCTGGTGGCGCGTGGGAGCTAGCCGAGTTGCGTGAAGTCCTGTTCGAGGATGAGGATTTTGCGTTCTTGTTTGAGGGCCGGCTCGATGGGATCGAGACCGACCCGCGGGTCCAGGCCAGGCTGCCCATGGCCAACCTGGCGTTCCCAGCCTGGCAGAAACCGTTCAATCCACGCCGGCACGTCCATCCGTTCGTCGACCAGCACGGTCGTGCTTCCTGGCAGCGCTGCTGGGCGCGCAACGCACCCCCGGACGACCTGGAAGGAGACGATCGTGTCCGACCAGCGATTCCCGATGAAACCATCTACGAGCAATGCGCGCATTGCGCCCAATTTGTCATGCCCTGGCCCGATCCATCCGCGCCAGATGGTCTGGGCGGGTTCATTCACCTGAGTGCCGACGGCGGGAACGATCATCCACCGGAACCGTCCGGCGAGCGCAAAACGCTCCGGCAGTGGCTCAGCGGCAGCCGGCACCGGGTAAGACTCCCAAGCGAGACCTAGCCCGAGGCGGACCACCGCGTCGCCGGTTTTCGCCCATGCCCTTGGCCATGGCGCGGCAACTCCAATGGGCAACGCCCGAGGCTTACCAGCAGGGGAGCACAATCGCATCCGCCAGGATGTGCGAGTTACCAGGCCCGCGGA
>DAIUFO010000289.1:0-5364 GCA_036844545.1 Chloroflexota bacterium | reverse complement strand
GCCACTGTCTCCTGGTCCTCTACCGGCAGGCGCTGCTCAGGCGTCGCGGCCGCGATCGTCACCGGCGCCGACTCGTGGGCGCAGAAGGGGCACACGGCCCACTTCAGCAGCAGCACCTTCGAGCAGTTGGCGCACTGCTTCTTGAGCTGGGTCAGGCAGTTGGGGCATACCAGGAAGTCCGGCTGGACGCGCAGCTGGCAGCTGGGGCAGGCCAGCCGGCTCTCGATGTCCTGCAACAGCGACTCCTCTTCGAGTGAGCGCTCGTAGGCCTCCACCAGGGTGTTGCTGGGTCGCAGGATGAGGTAGATCAGCAAGCCCGGCAGGTTCATGACCGCCACCCACAACGTGGCCAGGATCTGGACAACCACGTCCTGGCTGCGACTTTGGATGTCACGGAAGGTCCAGATGACCAGAGCGAAGGTGAAGCCCACGAAGTAGGCAACCCCGGCCGCGATCAGAATTTGGAGGATGTTGGCGATATTCTGCAGCATTGCTTGCTCCTGCTACCCGGACTGGCGCCCGCTTCTGACTACGGCCAACTGCCAGGCAGTATAACAGAGCGTGCCCCGCTCAAACAGCAAGACGCGTTCCATCCAGGCCACGTCAGCCGCCGAACGCCGCTCGAAAGCGCTCCGTGCCGTCGGCTGCGCCGCTCAGGCGGAAGCGCCCGCTCGTAACCGGCGCCCGGCCATAGATGGCCAGCGCCAGCCAGCCCGGCTCGGCCTCGATCTCGACGTCCACTGGCTGGCCCGGATCCACGTCCACCCGGCGGCCTTCAGGGCCAACCGTGATGCGCCAGGCCGTCCCATCGGTGCTGGAGCTCAGCCGGAAGCTGGTGGCCGGGCAGCCTTCGGCGGACTTGGTCATGATGTTGGAGCCCCGCGGATCGAGCATGAACGGCAGCAGGTGGCCGGCCAGGTCGCCTGCCAGCGCGCCGTCGTGCCCCAGCGAGCTGCGCAGGTCCCAATGGTGGTAAGCGGCCTCCACCAAGCGCTGGGTGCAGGCCCAGGCGATCGGCCGGGGCCCAGCCATGTGGCCGCCGCTCTTGTGCTCCAAGTCGGCCTCGGACAGGCCTTGCGCCAGACGAATGAACTCGTCGGTCTCGCGCTGCTGGCGCTCGGCCGCGCTTTTGGGGCCCGCTGCTTTGACCTCCTCTTGGATGTGAGCCACGGCCGGGCCGAAGGGCGGCGTCAGGTCGCCCTCGAGCGCCCGCTGCGCGAACGTCAGGAACGACCAGCCGTTGCGGACCACGTGGGCCACCAGGTCGGCCACCTGCCAGCCGGGGCAGTTGGCCGGCGCCTGCCACTGTTCGGGCGACAGGGCCAGGATGTCGCGGTTGAGCGCCTCCGTCTCGGGGGCGAGCAACTCAAGGCCGCGGCGGGGATCCACGTTTGCCATTGGGGCCTATACTAGCAAAAGTCAAGTAACACGCCGGAGAAAAACCGTGGCCGACACCATCAAGCTCGATTTCTGGACCGACCCGCTCTGACCTTGGGCTTGGCGCACGGCGCTGTGGATGCGCGACGTGGCCAAGAAGCGACCGGTCGAGGTCGCATGGAAGCTGTTCAGCCTGGCTGAGATCAACAAGGACGTCGAACAGGACGAGGCGCACAAGATCAGCAACGCCAAGGGACGCAAGATGGAGCGGCTCATGCTGGCGGCGCGCCGGCATGGCGGCAACGACGCCCTGGAGCGACTGTACCTGAGGATCGGCGAGGCGCACCACGGCCGCCGCGACGACCTCAACGACGAGGCAGTCGTGAAAGGCTGCCTCAAGGAGGCCGGCCTGCCGGCAAGCCTATACGAGGAGGCGCTGGGCGACAACAGCACCGAGCGCGACCTGCTCGCCGAGCACCAGGACAGCGTCGACCGCTTGCACGCCTTCGGCGTGCCGACGCTGGCGCTGGAGGGCTCCGACCTCGGCGTCTTCGGACCGGTGGTCGAGCCGATTCCCAGAGGGCAGGAGGGCCTGGAGCTGTGGGATCACACCCTGTGGCTGCTGAAGACCCCCAGCGTGTTCGAATTCAAACGCGCAGCCAGGGTGAAGCTGGGCCTCCAGCCAGTACTGGATTAGGCCTGGATTAGGCCCGGTTAGGCGAGCTGCGTCAGGCTCAGCGACCTTCGCCAGGTCGGTACTGGCGGCGAAGGCCACCAGGGCGCTGTCCCGGAGCATGCCTGCCCACTATAGTCCACAGCGTGAAGGTGCTGATTGTCGGCGGCGGCGGGCGCGAGCACGCGCTGGCCTGGAAGATCGCCCGCGACCGGCCCGACGCGGAGCTGCTGTTGGCGCCCGGCAATGACGGCAGCGCTCGCTTGGGCCGGCAAGTGGCGGTTGCAGCCGACGACCTCGACGGCCTCGTTCGGCTGGCAAACGACCAGCGCGTAGACCTGACCGTCGTCGGCCCGGAGGGGCCGCTGGCCGCCGGCATCGCCGGCGCCTTCGCGGCCCGCGGGTTGCGGATGTTCGGCCCGACGGCCGCGGCGGCCCACATCGAGGCCAGCAAGGCCTGGGCCAAAGCCTTCATGCTGCGCCACGGCATCCCCACGGCGAAGTTCGCCAGCTGCGCCTCGTTGGGCGAGGTGGATGCGGCACTGTCCGGCTTCGAGGCGCCGCCCGTGGTCAAGGACGATGCCCTGGCCGGCGGCAAAGGCGTGACGGTGGCCGACACCTTCGACCAAGCCCGCGCCGCCGCGGCGACCATCTTCGCGGCGCGGCCGGCCGCGCGAGTCATGCTCGAAGAGCGGCTGGCGGGTTGGGAGCTGTCGGCCATGGCCTTCTGCGACGGCCGCGGCGCCAGCCTCATGCCCCTCTCATGCGACTACAAGCGCCTGGCCGACGGCGACCGCGGCCCCAACACCGGCGGCATGGGCGCCTACGCCCCGGCCGCCGTCTCCGACGCGATCCGCGCCCGGATCCTGGCCGACATTGTCCAGCCCGCGGTACGAGGCCTGGCCCAGGAAGGCAGGCCCTTCAGCGGGGTGCTCTACCCGGGCCTGATGGTCACCCCGTCCGGGCCGAAAGTGCTGGAGTTCAACTGCCGCTTCGGCGACCCGGAGGCTGAGGCGCTGCTACCGCTGCTGGACAGCGACCTGCTCGACGTGCTGCTGGCCTGCACCGAGGGCCGGCTGGCCGAGCAGCAGCCGCGTTGGTCGAACCAGAGCTGCTGCGCCGTCGTGCTGGCTTCGGCCGGCTATCCCGACAGCCCCGAGGTGGCCCAGCCCCACGGCTGGCAGGAGCTGGCTGGCGCGGTAGCCTTCCGCGGCGGCGCAAGCGGCCGCGTTGTGACGGTCAGCGCCGTCGGCGACTCACTCGCGTCAGCGCGGGCACAGGCCTACGCCGCCGTACGGCGCATCCAGCTGCCCGGCGGCCAGTACAGGGCGGATATCGGGGCCTTCGACCGGGCGTCGAAGCCCTAGCCGTCCCCTACCGAAACCGATATGTCGGTGGGCCTGAAGCTCAGCGCTTCAGGCGACGGCGCGTAGCGCCGCTCCGATTTGGTGCGCAAAAACTGGCGCCGGGCTTGCCGGCGGCGTGCGCTGAGAGCTTGTACGGTCGACATTGACCGCCGTCGCGTGTCCACTTTGACACCTCCTGCTGCTCACACTATAACGGTTCGGCCGTTACGGTGTCACGGGTGCTGACCCCTGCAAGTTTCAGGCCAAGATCGCCGCTCGGCGGCCAGCCAGCGCCAGGCTGCCGGATATGAGCTGGCGCAGCACCGCCGGCAGCAGGCGGTGCTCCTCGATCAGGATGCGCTGGCTGAGGCTCTCGACGGTGTCGTCCGCCAGGACCGGCACGCACGCCTGGGCCAGGATCGGCCCGGCGTCGACGTCGGCGGTCACCAAGTGGACGGTGCAGCCGCTGACCTTCACGCCGTACGCCAGCGCCTGCCGCTGCGGCTCGGGCGCCATACCTCCGGCAAAGGCCGGCAGCAGCGAGGGGTGGACGTTCACAATCCGGTTGGGGAAGGCCTCCAACAAGCAGCCTGACACGATCTGGTTGTAGCCGGCCAAGGCCAGCAGGCCCACGTCTCTGGCCCGCAGCTCCCGCAGCAGCAGCTCGTCCCGCTGGTCCCTCCCGCCGACAGCGCTCGGCTTGGGCTGGATGAGCGTCTCGACGTGGTGCTCCCGCGCGATCCCGAGCGCCTGGGCTGCCGGGTTATTCGAGACGGCGAGACGTACCGGCAAGCCGGCTTCCAGGATCGCTCGCAGGTTCGAGCCTCGGCCGGAGACGAGGACGGCGAGGTTTGTCATTGAACCGCGGGTCGGCGGCGGGGGCCGGCGTCAGGCGATGGTGACGCCACTGCCCTCGGTGACGTGGCCGATGACTGGCAGGCCGGTTTCGGCAGCCTGGTCTGACGGAACGACCACTACCATGCCGACGCCCATGTTGAACACCTGCCAGCACTCCTCCTCGGGCACGCGCTGGCGGACGAGGTCGAAGATGGCCGGCGCCGGCCACGAGCCGGCGCGGATGGCGGCGCCGCGGCCTTCGGGCAGGATGCGCGGCAGGTTGTCGATGAGGCCCCCGCCGGTGATGTGGGCCAGGCCCTTGACCTGCACCCGGCGGCGCAGCTCCAGCACGTCGGCCAGGTAGCAGCGGTGCGGCTCCAGCAGCTCCTCGGCCAGCGTGCGTCCCAGCTCCGGCATATAGCGGTCCAGCGGCAGGCCCTCGAAGACCCGCCGGACCAGCGAGTAGCCGTTGGTGTGCAGACCGCTGGAGGGCAAGGCCAGCAGCGCGTCGCCCGGCCGGATGTCGCGCCGGCCGTCGATGGCCTCGGCGCGCTCGACGGCGCCCACGATGAAGCCGACCAGGTCGAAGTCGCCCGGCTGGTACAGGCCCGGCATCTCGGCTGTCTCGCCGCCGATCAGCGCGCAGCCCACTGTCTCGCAGGCAGTTGCCATGCCGCGCACGATATCCGCCACCTCGGCCGGCACCAGCTTGCCCAGGCCGATGTAGTCCAGGAAGAACAGCGGCCTGGCGCCGCAGGTCAGGATGTCGTTGACGCAGTGGTTCACCAGGTCGATGCCCACCGTATCGAGCCGGCCGGCCTCGATGGCCACCTTGAGCTTGGTGCCCACGCCGTCCGTGCTGGACACCAGCACCGGCTCGCGGTAGCCCGCCAGCTGGTACATCGCCCCAAAGCCACCCACGCCGGAGATCACGCCCGGCGTCATCGTCCGCGCCACCGCCTGCTTGATCAAGGCGACGCTGTCGTTGGCCCTGTCGATGTCCACGCCGGCCGCGGAGTAGGCGCTGCCGGCAGGCGGCGAAGACGGCATCAGCGGGCGGTCGCCAGCAGACTCGCGTCCTCTACCGAGATCTGCACCGGGTACTGCCCCGTAAAGCAGCCGGAGCACAGC
>DAIUFO010000288.1:0-5379 GCA_036844545.1 Chloroflexota bacterium | reverse complement strand
CTCATCGCCGAAGACTGCCCCGAGCTGCGCGTGGCCGGCGAGGCTGGCCAGGTGCGCGTCTACTGGCGCGACGATTCATGGTCATTCCCCGTTGGCGACGTCGTCCGCCTGCCGGTCAAGAACACCACCGCCGAGCTGCTTGCCGGCTACATCTGGCGCGAGATTCGCGACCGGCTGATCACCCCCGAGGCGTGGGGCCGCCTGTCAGTCGAGGTGGAAGAAACGCCCGGCCAGCGCGCCGGCATCACCCATGGCCTGAGGGAAGGATGAGCCCACTGGAACCAGCCGCCGGCTACCAGGCTGACCTGGCGCGTCTAACCGCGGCAGCTCGCGAGATATTGGAAGCCGTTGGCGAAGACCCTTCACGGCCGGGCCTGCTGAACACGCCCCTGCGTGTGGCCCGAATGTACGCCGAGCTGTTCGAGGGGCTGCACGCCGACCCGGCGGCCACGCTGAGCGCCATCTTCGCCGAAGACCACCAGGAGATGGTCGTCGTGCGGGACATCGCCTTCTATTCGATGTGCGAGCACCACCTGCTGCCCTTCCACGGAGTCGCCCATTTTGGTTACCTGCCGAACGGCAGGATCGTCGGCCTGAGCAAGATCGCTCGCCTGGTTGACTGCCTCAGCCGCCGCCCACAGGTCCAGGAGCGGCTCTCCGGCCAGATCGTCGACGTCTTCTGCGACGTGCTGGCTCCCATCGGCGCGGGCGTGGTCATGGAGGCGGAGCACCTGTGCATGACCATGCGCGGCATCAAGAAGCCCGGCAGCCGCATGGTCACGTCCGCGCTCCGCGGCGTTTTCCGCGATTCACCCGAGACCCGCTCTGAATTCCTGGCCAACGTCCGTGGCCCGGCCAACCAGATTTAGGAGCGCAGGTAGTCCGGCAGGCTGTTCGTCGCCAGGTACTGGCCGGTGACATGGTCCGACGCCGGCGAGGCTAAGAACAGGATGGCGCCCACGTTCTCCTCGGCAGAGGGGTTTTGGCCCTTTGCCGCGGCGTCCGCTACCGCCGGCATGGGCGCCGCCCGCAGTTGGTCCTCCCACATCTCGGTCCGTGCCCACACGCCGACGCAGTTGACGTTGACGCCGTAGGGCTTGACTTCTTCCGCCAGGCACACGCTGAGGTGGAGGAGCGCCGCTTTCGAGCTGCTGTAGGCGGTGTAGCCACCGATTGGCGCCAGCGCCGCCCCCGAGGAGACGTTGACGATCTTGCCGCCGCGGTGCTCCATCATCCCGGGTAACGCCCGCCGCGCGCACAACATGGCGCCGAAGACGTTGACGCGGTAGGTCTCGGCCCAGGCGTTCGGATCCACTTCAGCCACCGCCTGGGCAGGACCCAGGATGGCCGCGTTGTTAAGGACGATATCCACCGGGCCGAGCTGGCGCTCGATCTCGGCAAAGGCGCGCTCCACGTCCCCTGGCTGTCCCACGTCGCCCTGGATCGCCAGCACGCCGGCCCCCGCTGAGGCCGACCTGGCAAGCGTCGCCACCCGCGCGCCCTCGCGCACAAAAGCCGCCGCGCAGGCTTGGCCAATCCCGCGCGAGGCGCCGGTAACCAGCGCGACCTTACCGTCCAGCAGTCCCATCAGCCTGTCCCACCAAGCGTAAATAATCTGCCAACATCCTACCGGCACATTTTGTGCGCCGTGAAGCCCTACAAGTACGACAGTGGGTTCACGAAGTCGCCGTTGACGCGGACTTCGAAATGGAGGTGGGGGCCGGTACTGTTGCCGGTGCTGCCCTCGTAGCCGATGATCTGGCCCTGCTTGACCACGGCGCCTTTGGCGACTGCAAGCCTGGACATGTGAGCGTACAAGGTCGCCAGTTGAGGGTTATGCGAAATGATGGCGTTGTTGCCATAGCCCCACGACGAATAGCCCGTGGCGATTACCTGGCCGTCGGCCGCGGCCCGGATGGGCGTGCCGGATGCCGTGGCGATGTCGATGCCAGTGTGGAAATGCTTGTAACGCACCCCCTGGAAGGTGATCGACGGCTCGAACCAGTAGGGGCTGGGACCGAAACCCTGCTCCATGGCGCCGCGCATCGGCCAGGCCAGCGCGCCGCTGGAATAGGTCTTGGTGGGCTTTGCTTGGTTGATGATGGCCGCCACGCCCTCGGCTTCACGCTCAAGTTGATCGAGCTGCGTGCGGGCGGCCTTCTCCTGCTGCTGCGCCTTGGTCAGCACGTCAGCTTGGTTCGTAATTGTCGAAGACAGCTGGCTCTGGGCGTCGCGCAGCTCCCGCAGCAGACGCTGGTTGTCGCTCAGCTCGCCCTGCTTGTGATCGATCGCGAATTGGACCTGGACTTCTCGCGAGCTCAGCCGGTCGTTCGCCTCCTGCGCCTCGACCCGGGCTTGTTCCAGGAGCTGATCGAAGTTCTGACGTTGAAGCTGGAGCGTCTGCTTCTCGGTAGTCTCGGCGTCCTGCAAGTCCCGCAGGTTCTGTAGCTGGGCGCGCTGCTCCGCCTGGACCTCTTCGAGCTGCCGCTGCTGCGTACTCAGCAGCGACAGCAGGTGGTCCTGCTGCTGGGCGACGCTCTGCAGGTTGGTCACGTGCGTCAGGAAGTCGCCGAACGACACCGAGTCCAGCAGGAACTCCAGCAGACTGCGCTGCTGCTCCTTGTAGGTTGCCCGCAGGAACACGTCCAGCTGCTTCTGCGTGTCGGCCTGGTCTTGCCGGATGCGGCCGATCTCCGCTTGGAGATCGGCCAGCCTCCGTCCGGTGTACTCGATCTGCTGCGCCGTGGCCTCGAGCTGACCGTTGGTCTCGTCGATGAGCTGCTGGTTGGCGCCGAGGTCGGAGATCAGCGTGTTCTGCCTGTCGGCGCTGTCCTTGAGGATGCTGTCCAGCTCCGATTGCGTGCCAGCCAGGTCCTGCTTGAGCTGATCGATTTGATCGGGGTTGTTGGCCTGGAGGACGGCGGCTTGCGCCTTGGCCAGCGTGAGCGAGGACTTGGTTTTATCGAGCCTGGACTTGGCTGCCGCTAGGGACTGGCCGGAGCGCGAGATTTGGCCCTTGGCCTGGTCCAGCCGCTGCTGCCACAGGTCCTTCTGGGCGTTGATGCTGTCGAGCTGCACCTGGGGGTCCGCCTGCTGTGCCAGGGATGCTGGCCCGCTGAACACGGCCGCCACGCACACAGCGGCGCCGGCCAGAAAGACGCGCGCACCATGCCGAAGCATCCGAGCGCTATTGTCGGGGACCAACCGCTCTGTGTCAACGAACTGGGACCCGCCGGCGTTATGCGGCGACCGACTGGGCTAATGGCTCAGCGTTAGGCCAGCACGGCCTCTTCGTAGGCGCCTTGGCCAAGGTGCTCCTCGTCGAAGATGTTGATTTCCCGCAGCCAGCGATGCGTGGTCTCGAAGGCCTCGCGGGTGTATGGCTCGAACACGATCCGCTCGCCGGTGCCGAACAGCCGAGCGTCGACCAACGAGTGGAACCGCTCCGGCAGCTCCTTCAGATAGTAGTGCTTGTACCTTTCCGGCTCCAGATCGATATCCCGCTGCGCGCGTTGCAGCGCCCGGAAGTACTTGTTGACGTCGTCCATGTCGGCGTCGGCCGACAGCAGGAAGCCCATCATGAACGTGGTGTCGGCGACCTTGCGGAAGCCCTGCTGCTCTACCAGGTACAGCTGGATGCCGAACACGTTGCCGGCCGGCACGTCGCGGTCCAGCATCTGCTCCATGCGAGCCATCGGCCAGCCCACGAAGCGCAGCTTGATGTCGTCCAGCCCGATGATCGGCTGCAGCGCCTGCACCGCCGAGAAGTGGCTGCCCGAGTGGTAGCCTACGCCGATTTCGACGCCGCGCAACTCCTCCGGCCGGTGGATGGGCGACTCGGGCGGCACATAGATGCCCGAGGGGCAGACCGAGTAGGCGTGGCCCCACATCAGGCCGTGCTTGCCGGCGGCCGCGTTGTTGATGGCCCAGTGGCAGGCGGTGCTCACCTCACAGGAGCGGCCCTGCTCGTAGCTCTCAAAGGCGCCGCGCCGGAAATCCATCGGAGCCGCGTCGGCAGGTTTGATCGCCGCCGCGGGAAGGTTGAACGACTCCGTCTGGCCGAACTCGTACTTCAGCCCCTCGTCGGCAAAGTACCCCTTTTCCTCGGCGACCCATTCGTGCAGGCGCCCATGAGTGTGGATGCGAAACGTAGCCATGAGAGTCACCCCCTACCCTTTGTCATTCCGAGCGTCGAGCGAAGAATCCGTAACCCCGCCAGCGGAGTCCTCAAATACAGCGTACCAGGCCGTATGATCGCCCAAGGCCATGTCGCAACAGGTGACGGTCGGCGTCTCCATCAACAACCTCGCGGGCGAGTACACGCTCAACGACCTGCTGGACTTCGCTCGGGAGGCCGAGGACCTGGGCTTCGACGCCGTTTGGCTGCACGATGCGCCGCTTGGCCGGCGCACGCTCGCGGCCTGGGATACCATCTCCGTGCTGGCGGCGTTGGCCCAAGTCACCAAGCGCGTCAAGCTGTGTACCGGCATCTACCAGCCACACCTGCGCAACCCGGTCGCGGTCGCTCAAGCCTGGGCCACGGCCGATTGGCTGTCCGGCGGCCGGACGATCATGGGCGTCGGCACCGGCGCGGGCAAATCCCGTCTGGTCGAGCGCGAATACGACGCCGCGGCGGCGCTCCGGCCTGGCCAAGCCATCGACTACCAGCAGCTCTACAAACGCCGGAAGCGCCTGTTCCTGGAGTGCGTGGAGGTGATCCGCCGCTTGTGGGACGAGGACCACGTAACCTTCCACGGCGAGTTCTACCACCTCGAGGATGTGACCCTTGGCTTGGCCAAGCCCGCGGCCAAGCCGCACCCGCCCATCGTCATCGGCGCCGGCCACTACATCCCCAAGGTGGAGGGTGGCTCGCTCCATCACATCTGGTCGGAAGAGCGCGCCGGCAAGTGGCTGGAGGGGCCGTACCAGGAAGCGGCCAGGCTGGGCGATGGCTGGATCACGGTACACGTCACACCGGACGAGTACGTCGAGCCGCGAGATCGAGTGCTGGCCGCCCGTCCCCAGGAGCGCCGGCAGGAGCCGTTCATCTTGGCCTTCAACTGTTTCGTGAATGTGAACGACGATGCGCGCGCCGGTTGGGAGCAGGTGCGCCAGCACCTCAACGACTTCCACGGTCCGCCGGTGCCGGACGACATGGTGGACCGCTGGGCGGTGGCTGGCCCCGGCGAAGTCATCGCCCAGCGGCTGAACGGCTATATCGCCCATGGGGTGACCTTGTTCCAGCTGGTCATCGGCTCGCGTGACGAACGCGGCCAGATGCGCCGTCTCGCCCGCGAGATGCTGCCGCGCCTCAACCACCCTGTCCCCTCGCCCGCCGCGGCGGGCGAGGGGACAGGGTGAGGGCACTCCCTCTCAGCC
>DAIUFO010000287.1:0-5422 GCA_036844545.1 Chloroflexota bacterium | reverse complement strand
GGGAAAACGCGAAGCGCTTGGAAAGAGACAACGAAATCTACGAGCTGGCCGCCAGTCACCCAACCCTGAGCCGTAACCTGGCAGAGGTCGCCGCCGTCGCCCTCGGCCTGGCGCTGGCAGTCGTGGACGGCCTGGGCGAGCACGCCGCCAGCTTCCACCCCGAATGGCTTGGCCTCATCGTCCACGCCGTCCACCTCATCGGCACGGCCCTGTGGATCGGCGCGCTTGCCATCCTGTTGTGCGCCTGGCGCCAGGGCGAATCCGTGGCAGCCGTCACGAAACTGGCGCTTGCCGCGCTGGCCCTAATCGCCGCCAGCGGCCTGGCCATGGCCTTCGTCCATTTCCCCAGGCCGGCCGACATCCTCACCACCCCCTACGGCCAAGTCCTGGGAGGCAAGCAAATCCTGCTGCTGGCGGCCGCCGCCACAGCATTGCTCGCAAAAAGGAGGCTCGCCGAACTGGGCGCTCTCACGCTGCTGATCGGCCTAGCCGGCCTGCTGGTGTCGCTGCCGCCGCCGAGATAGCCAGCCAAAGTATCATGTGCCCGGAGGCAACACATGAAGATTGTGGTTTATGGGGTCGAGCGGCGCGTGGGCGCCGTAGTAGGCGATCAGGTGATCGACGTCAACCGCGCCTGCGCCAAATACCTGCACGAGCGCCAGGGCGAGCCGCGCGCCTGGGCGATGGCCAACGCGCTGACGCCCGCCGACCTGGGCGCGTTTATCGATAGCGGCCCGCGCGCGCTGGAACACAGCCAGAAGGCGATCGAATACATCCTCAAGGAAGCGGACGGCAAGCTGGGCTTGGCCGGCGGCCGGCTGGTACACGCGCTCGGCGAAGTAAAGCTCCACGCGCCCAAGCCCAGCCCGGCCAGCCGCATCGCCTGCGCCGGCGGCAACTATGCCCAACACAGCGCCGGCATGCAAACGGCTCAGGGCGGCGAGACCGTCACGGCTCAGCAGATGTACGACAAGGCGCGTGCCGCGGGCATGTGGGGCTTCTGGAAAGTCGGGCGCGAGGCTGTTGGTCCCGAAGAGGATGTCACCTATCCCTCGCGCACGCAGCGGATGGACTACGAGGGCGAGGTTGCCATCATCCTCAGCAAGGCCGGCAAGGATGTCACGCAGGCGCAAGCTGGCGACATGGTGTGGGGCATCACGCTGTTGTGCGATTGGAGCATCCGTGACGGCCGCGGCCAGACGCGCGGCATGAGCTTCAACCTGGGCAAGAATTTCGACACGTCTACCTCCATCGGCCCGTGCGTCATCGTTGGCGAGCTGGACCCACAGAACGTCGACGTTCAGACCACGGTCAACGGTGACGTCCGGCAGAAGTACAACTCCAAGGACATGACCTTCTCCTTCGCCGAGTACATCGAATATCTGTCGCAAGACTTCACCTTCCTGCCGGGCGACGTCGTCAGCGGTGGCACGGGCGCCGGCACAGCCATGGACTCCAGCCCGCGCAACCCCGATGGCAGCTCTCCGCCCGATCGTTTCCTCAAGCCGGGCGACGCCGTCGAAGTCTCCTCACCCCAAATAGGCGTGCTGCGCAACAACATCGTCGCGAAGTGAGCTGCAAGCCGCTGCGGAGCAAGCGCTTTACGAAGATTTGACCGTCAGTCCAGGACGGCGACGGCCTCGATCTCGATCATCGCGCCGGGTGCGGCCAGGGCCACACACTGGATCAGGGTGCTGGCCGGGGCATCGCCTGGGAACAGCGAGGCGCGGACCTCGCCGTAGCCCTCGCGATAGCGCATGTCGGTAATGAACACCGTCATCTTCACGATGTCCTTCAGGCTGCCGCCGGCCTCTTTCAGCACCGCGTCGAGCTGCTCCAACGAGCGTTTCGTCTGGACCCGAATGTCCGGCGTGAGGCTCCCATCCGAGTTGTGGCCGATGGCTCCGGCCAGGTAGACGGTGTTGCCGGTCTTCCAGCCGAGGCTGTAGCGGACCGGGTCTTCGAGGTCCTTAGGTTGAAGGCGTTGGCGTGCCATGCTGTTTCTCCTTTTATCCCGTAATGGCCTGCAGTTTGTCCTTGGTCATGCTCACCCACTGGCCCTTGTGGGTGCCGATCTTGAGCTTGGCGTGCTGGTCCGGTGAGAACTGCCCCGCCGCGCTCACGTCTTTGTAGGTGCTGAGCAGCTTCTGCTGGAAGCCGGTGCCCTGTTTTACCGTCTGGTAGACGTAGTAGTTCTGCACGATGTCATGGTTGCTGTCCAGCTTGATCGGCCCCTTGGGCGTATCCAGTTGCAGTGCATACAGCGCCTGCATGAATTGTTCGGTGTTCTCGATGTTGCCGTTCACCTTCTTGACCGTCTCTTCCAGCGCCTGCGCGCCGACGTAGCCCTGCACCACGTCTTTGGACAGCAGCCGGCCGGGGTATTTCACCTGGAAGGCCTTGATGAACTGCTGGTTGGCCGGGCTGTCGTAGGCCTCTGACCAGACGTTCGACGCGATCAGTCCAACGGCTTTGTCCTTCAATTGCTCCAGGTTCGGCCCCGCCGTCACGTCCGCGAAGGCTTCCATCACCTGCGTCTTGCGGCCTTGCGAGTAATCGCCGTATTGCAGTCCGAAGTGCAAGCCGTCTGCCCCGGGGAGAAACGTCCAGATCGCGTCCGCGCTGGCATCGAGCTGCGCCAGCAGAGGCCCGAAATCGGGCGCGCCGAGCGCCGGGTGCAACTCCTGAACGACGCTGCCGCCTCGCGAGATGAACGACGCCGCGAACGCGTCGCTCTGCTCCAGCCCGCCACCGTAGTCGGAGGTGAACAGGATTGCTTTGCGGACGCCGTTCTTGTAGGCCCAGTCGGCCCCTGGGTCAGCAACCCCCAGGTTCGTTTGCGTCAGGCGCACCGTGTAGGGGCTTTTGTGCTGCGGGTTGGTGGTCAGATCCTCCGCGCTGCAGTTGGCGCTGACGATCAGCGGCACGTGGGCCTCCTTGACATAATCGACAACCGCGTAGCACTCCGGCGTCGGCGTGATGCCCATCAGCGCCTGCACCTTGTCGCTTTCGACGAGCTGCTTGGCCTTGGTCAACGCCGTCGGCGCCTGACCCTGCGTGTCGGCGTAGATCGCCTGGATCTTGCGTCCCGCGGCGTTGTCGCTGACGGTCTCGAGGTAGAGGTTGAAACCGTCCTGGTTGTCCTTGGCGGTGGAGGCGAACGAGCCTGTTAGTGGCTCCAGGAGGCCGACCTTGATGGGGCCGCGGCCAGCCGCCGCGCCTGCGCTGGCCCCCGCGCTGCCGCTGGCCGCCGGCTTGGCCGAAGCACTGGCCGCCGGCTTGCCGCTGGCGGGGGCGCTCGCCGCGACGCTCGGCTTAGCCGCGGCCGGCGAGGCCGCCGCGGGCACAGACGGAACCGCTGAAGACGCCGGCGCCGCGCCGCCGCCGCACGCGGCAAGCAGCAGGATGGCAACCGAACTGGAGGTGAGGAATCGCGGACGCATAGCGCCTCATTCTCCCATGCCCCCTCAGCCCGCGGTGGCGGCCGCCAGCCGGTACATGGCGTCCGCCGCCGCGGTGCGAACGGCAATCGCTCGCCGCATAGCCAGCCGCCCCGCCCGCTGCGCCTCCGGCGTAGAGGCCAGCCGGTCCACCAGCTCGATACCGCGCTCGCCGTGCTCCTCCTCGACGCCGCCGGCGTGTACGGCGTAGAAGGTCAAATACTCCTCTGCAATCCCATAATGCGCGCGATAGGCCTCGAGCATGCGGCCGGAGTGCTCGTGGTTGATAGCCTCGCTGGCGATGGCGCCGCCGCACAGCGCCTCCAACGGCCCGCTCGCTTGCAGCAGGAACAGCATGTCCTTCTCGTTCACGATCTCCGGCAGGTAGTCCGTGCCGAACAGCTCGTCCTCGCCGATGCCAAAGCCCTCGGCCAGCCGCGCGAACAGCAGCGGGTGAGCAGTGTGGGTACCGCCGATCGTGTCCTCGCCGGCTTCCTCCACCAGCGTCGAAATCATCGCTCGCTGCATCTCCAGATCGTGACGCGTGGGGTAGCGACCGCCCACGTTGGCCAGCCGAACGGCCGCGTGCCGGATAGTGTCGAGGAAGAAGGCTCCCTGCTGTTTGACAACTTCCCGAACTTGCCGCTGCGACAGCGTGCCCGCCCAGATGTCCTTGAACAGCTGGTGGTTCAGCCAGGGATGGATGCGGCGCGATTCATCGATCAGCCCTCGGGCAAAGCTCATGGTGAACCATCATAGTCACGCGCCGAAGGCGGGAGCATGTAGTATCTCCCCATGAAAAGCGTGTGGGACCAGTATCTTTCCGAGCGGGACAAGAGCATCTTCTCGAGCGCCGGCTATGGCGTGCCGCAAGGCTTTGGCCAGCGGCCGGCGCTGGTCATCGTCGACACCAACTACAACTTCGTCGGCGACCGCCGCGAGCCCATCGAAGAGTCCATCAAGCGCTTCCGTAACAGCTGCGGCGAGGAAGGATGGGCGGCCGTGGACGCCATGCGCGAGCTGCTGCAGCACGTGCGCGCCAAGGGCCTGCCGGTGGTCTACAGCACCGGCATCACCCGGCTGGACGGCCGCAACCGCGGC
The DNA here is from genome assembly GCA_036844545.1 of Chloroflexota bacterium. Classification (GTDB taxonomy): domain Bacteria; phylum Chloroflexota; class JAJPGV01; order JAJPGV01; family JAJPGV01; genus DATGVV01. Next base: position 881 of record DAIUFO010000287.1, on the reverse strand, counting down.
GCCTGGGACTTCAAGAACTCGCGCAGCGCCGAGGACGCCCAGGGCGCCTCGGGCGAGATTGGCCAGCGCATCGTCCAGGAGATCGCGCCCCTGCCGCGCGAGTTCGTGCTCGAGAAGGAGAAGCCCAGCGTCTTCTTCGGCACGCCGCTGGTCGGCTATCTCAACCAGTGGAAAGTGGACCAGGTGCTGGTCGTGGGCGGCACCACCAGCGGCTGCGTCCGCGCCACCGCCGTCGACGCCTTCTCCCACAACTTCCGCGTGGCGCTGATCGAGGAGGGCTGCTTCGACCGCGGCCAGGCGTCGCACGCCATCACCCTGTGGGACATGAATGCCAAATACGCCGACATCGTGAGCCTGCAAGCAACCATCCAGTACGTCGATTCCCTGCCCAACGGCCTGTTCAGCGAGACTGGCTGGGACGTGTGATATGAAGCGCCTCCCCGGCCTGGTAGTCCTCGCCGGCTTGCTGGCCGCTTGCGGCGGCGCGGCCACACCGGCGCCTTCGGCCAGCCTAGCCGCGGCTCCCAGCTCGGCTGCCGCCAAGCCCGCCGCCAGCGCCGCGGCTTCGGCCAGCGCCGGGAATCTCACAAAGATCAAGATCGGCGTGGTCGGCATCACCGCCGACGCGCCGCTCTACATCGCCCAGGACATGGGCTACAACAAGGAGCAGGGCCTCGAGGCCGAGTTCACCACCTTCAAGACGGCTGCCGATTCCATCCCGGCGCTGTCCACCGGACAGATCGACGCCGGCTCTGGCGCTATGGCCGCCGCCGTCTTCAATGCCATCGTTCGCGGCGCCAATGTGCGCCTCGTCGCCGACAAAGGTCAGCACAGCGGCAGCCCCATCAACGGCTTTACCTCCGCGCTCGTCGTAGCCGTCC
>DAIUFO010000286.1:0-5459 GCA_036844545.1 Chloroflexota bacterium | reverse complement strand
CTAGTGGGACGATTCCGAATTACCGTGGCAACGCCGGATTGGCCCAGGGCGACGCATGCCGGTGCCCAGAAACCCTCGCCCGCCGCGGCGGGCGAGGGTTTCACTGCGCCAGCCCCGCATCGTTAATTCGGAATCGCTGTACTAGCCACCGACTACTCGTTCTAGTACACTAGGCCGAACATGTCGCTCTGGACGATTCAAATCCTGAATGGCGTGTCCTACGGCTGCCTACTGTTCCTGCTTGCCGCTGGGCTCACCCTCACGCAGGGCCTGCTTCGGCTGGTGAATCTTACTCACGGCTCGTACTACCTGCTGGGCGGCTATTTCGGACTACTGACGGTGAAAGCCACAGGCAACTACTGGCTGGCCATCCTGGTGGGGGGGGCGTCAATGGCCATCGTGGGGACATTCATCCAGCGTTTCTTTTTGAGCCGCTATCCCCACAACGAGCTGGCCCAAGTACTGCTGACGTTCGGATTTCTGTTCCTGATGGGCGACCTGGCGCTGTGGCAGTTTGGCGGGACGCCGCAGACCATACCGACGCCAGCCATTTTTCAAGGCGCGGTGTCGATCGGGGCGGCGCGCTTCCCGACATACCGCTTCGTGCTCATCGGCTCGGGCGTCATCATCGGCCTGTTCCTGTGGTGGTTCATTGACTTCACCCGCGTGGGCATGCTGGTCCGCGCTTCGGTCGACGATGCTGAGACCGCCTCGGGCCTGGGCGTCAATACGCCCATCCTCATGACCAGCGTGTTCGCCCTGGGCGCTCTCCTGGCCGGCATTGCCGGCGTCATCGGCGGGCCGCTGGTGGGCATGTACCCCGGCGCGGATTTCGACGTGCTGCTGCTCGCAATCGTGTGCGTCATCCTGGGTGGGTTGGGGAGTTTGCGGGGCGCCTTCCTGGCCGCCATCCTGGTCGGCTTGCTGGACACCGCCGGGCGGACGCTCTTTCCGCAGTTCTCCTTGTTTGCCATCTTCGCGCCAATGGCCATCATGCTCATCGTAAGACCGCGCGGTTTGCTCGGGAGAGCAATCGCGTGAGCAAGATCGTGCCGGCGATCGGCGGACTGGCCTTCATCGTCGTACTGATCATCTTGTCTCAGACGCTCAGCAGCTACTACCTGGTGCTCTCAACGCGCATCCTTATCTTCGCTATCTTCGCCATGAGCCTCGATCTCCTGGTCGGCTACACCGGACGGTCGTCGCTGGGCCACGCGGCGTTCTTCGGCTTTGCCGGCTACGCCACCGGCCTGTTCGCATTGCGGGTGGCCAATAACCTTGTGCTCACGATTGGCGTGTCAGTTCTGGTCACGCTCGTCATGTCCTTGGCCTTCTCGGCACTGGCGCTTCGCGCCAAAGGCGTGTACTTCCTGATGCTCACCCTGGCGTTGTCCCAGGTCATCTGGGGCATCGCCTTCGAATGGCGCGCCCTGACCGGGGGTGACGACGGCCTGCCGGGCATCCCGCGGCCGGTGGTGGGCAGCTTTGCGCTCACCAACAGCCCCAGCTTTTTCTTGTTCACGGGGGGGCTGTTCGTGATCAGCTCCGCGATCCTGCTGCTCATCGTGCGCTCGCCCTTCGGCCTGACGCTGCAGGGCATACGCGAAAGCTCGTCCCGCATGGCCGCGCTTGGCTACAACGTCTGGCTGCACGAATACCTGGCTTTCCTGATCGCATCGGTATTCGCTGGGGCGGCTGGATCTTTGCTCGCGTACCAGAACGGCATCGTGAGCCCCACCCAGCTGCAGGTGGTGACGTCGGCTGAGGCATTGCTGATGGTCATCCTGGGCGGCGCGGGCACGATGGTCGGGCCGTTTATGGGCTCCATCGTCGTCGTGCTGCTGGAGTACCTTGTCAGCCAGCACACCGAGCGCTGGCTGACGGTGCTGGGCATCATCTACATCCTGGTGGTGGTAGGCGCGCCGCGCGGCCTCTATCCACCCCTGCGCGATGCCGTGATGCGGTTGCTTCGTCGTGGCAAGGCGGCGGGCGGGCGACAGCAGCTGGCTATGCCGGAGCCGGCGCCCGGCATCACGCTGGGCGCCGATTGATGGCGGCGCGCACCGACGCACTGTCGCTCCACAGCATCAGCAAGCATTTCGGAGCCGTCAAGGCGGTAGATCAGGTGTCGATGGACATCGCGGAGGGCGAACGCCGCGCCGTCATCGGCCCCAACGGCGCGGGCAAAACCACGCTGTTTCACGTCGTGAGTGGCGTGCTGCCGCCAACATCAGGCAGCATCACGCTGTTTGGCCACGACGTCACCGGCCTGCCCACCCACAAGCGGATCGGCCTGGGCATGGCCCGCACTTTCCAGATCACCAACCTGTTTCGCAAGCTGACCGTGGAGCACAACGTGGTGCTGGCGCTGCAGGGGCTCACGCCCACCAAGATGTCCATGTTCAGGCCGCTGGGAGCCCACAAGGCCATGCTCCGCGACGCGCAGCAGCTCATGGAGGAGTGGCGCCTGAATGACCGGCGCCACACGCTGGTTACGGAGCTGTCGTACGGCGAGCAGCGGGCCCTGGAGATCATGCTGGCCGTCTCGCAGAAGCCACGGCTGCTGCTGCTCGACGAGCCTACCGCCGGCCTCTCGCCGGCCGAGACGGCGACGGCGTCCGAGACGATCCGCAACCTGCCGCGGGACATGACTATGCTGCTGGTCGAGCACGACATGGACGTGGTATTCGACCTGTGCGACACCATCACCGTGATGCACCTTGGCGAAGTCCTGGCCAGCGGCGACCGCGCCGCCGTCCGCGGCAACCCCCAGGTGCAGGAGATTTACCTGGGCGAGCCCATCGAGGCCTAGCCGGCGGTCAGCCGGCGGGGGCGGCAGATGGCGGAGAGGAAGCAGCCTGGACGGCGTCTCCGTCGGCCAGGTCGATAGAACCCGGCAGGATGACCATCGCGCCAGCCTCAACGCCGTTGCGCACCTGGATCTGCTTGTCGTCCGAGAGCCCAGTCTGCACAGTGACCATCTTGGCCCGGCTGTTCTGGTCGAGGAAGACGATCTGCTGGCCGCTGCGCTGGATGACGGCGTCCTTGGGCACCAGCACGGCACTCTGCTGCTCGCCGGTCTGGATCTTGACCGTGGCTGACATCCCGGAACGCAGCGGGCTATCCGCCGTGGCGGGCACGACCTTGACCGTAAACTTGCGCGTCTTAGCGTCGGCCGAGGGTGCTGTCAACAGCACCTGGCCGTCTATCGGCTTGGCTGAGGCGATGCTGATGGTCGCGGGCTGGCCGTCCTTGAACAGCGCCACCTGGCTCTCTTCGACGCTGGCGTCAACTTCGAGATCGGGCGAGATCAGCGTCGCGATGGCGGACTGCGGGCTCACCAACGAGCCAACAGCGACCGGCACGTCGCTCAAGACACCTGCCGCGGGCGCCATGATGGTCGCGTCGTCAAGCGCCGTCTTGGCCGAGCGGGCAGAGGCCTGGGCCACGTCGACGGCCGCTTGCGCCTGTTGGATGTCTTCGGGAGTGTAGGGCCTGGCAGCCTTCGCGGCAGACGCCTGCTGGGCATTCGCCGTCTGCTGGGCTTGGTTCACCAGGGCTTGCGCGGCGGCGACACCTTGCTGCAGCTGGGCAATATCCTCGGGACGGTTCGGCTGCTTGGCGACTTCGAGTGCCTGCTTGTCAGCGTTGACCGCGGCCTGGGCCTGCGCTGCATCCTCCGAACGCGGCGGCGCGACCAGCTTGGCCAGCGAGGTATTAGCCTGATCGATGGCGGTCTGGTCGACATCGAGCGACGCTTGCCGCATCTCCTTGCTGATGACGCCGTTGTGGAGCTGGTAATCGGCAGCGGTCTGATCGGCAAACAGCTTGTCCTTGGCCTGTTCCACCGCCAGGTGAGCATTGGTGATGTCCTGAGCGGTGGGCCCGTTGAGGAGCTTGTTGAGCGCGGCCTGGTCCGCATCCAGCTTGGCTTGGGCTTGACCGACCAATTCGGCACGGCCGCCGGCCTGCGCCTGGGCCAGCTTTTGCCTGGACGATTCCAGATTCGCCTGCGCCTGGGACACGCTGGCCCTCGCAGCCCCGGCTTGCCCGGCGGCGGCGGCTACGTCCTCGGGACGCGCCCCGGCGAGCAGGCTGTTCAGCTTGGCTTGAGCGGAGCTGATGTTGGCATCGGCCTGGGCCACTTGGTCATCCAGCGAGCGATGGTCGAGCACGGCCAGCACGTCGCCTTGATTCACTTTTTGGCCCTGCTGCACTCGCAGCTCGGACACAGTGCCCTGGGCCTTGGGCAGGACGGTGACCGTCCAACGGGGTGTGACACTGCCGCTGTAGGAGAGGAGGGAGGCAATGGTGCCGAGGGACGCAGGCGTCTCCGACACGGTGATGACGCTCTTGCCTTGATCGCTGGACTTCGGCGCCGCGGCCTGGCCGCAGGCGGCCAGAGCCAGCATGGGAATCAGGCCAAGGGCTATTCCGGCGAATCGCTTTTGCACGTTCATTCTCCTCTTCGATGGCACCGCTACGCCGGCTGTTGTAACGGCTGGGACCTGTCCGCCTTCCGGACGGCTTTCCCTAAGACGTTGCCTGAGATGGCTTTGTTGCAGGTCCGCAATGAGTACAACACATGGACAGCGCGGCTTCAGCCGCTCGGTCGCATGTGAGCGGTGCCACGAATGAAGTTGGAGGCGCGCCGGGGCGGCCAGCCGTCGGGAATGGCCCAGTCCGCCTCGGAGGGCCAGGGGTGGTAGGTTGCTCGCGTTTCGTCCTGAGGCTTTGGCTGGAGCTGCCCGGCCGCGAAGTCACGTATGACTTGGACGAGAAGCTCGCCGCCGAGCACTGCCAACCGACGATCGAGCTGGGCGCCATCGATGTCATCGGGAACGGGCACCTCCTGTTGGGCGAGGATTGCGCCGGCATCTGCTTTTTCTTCGAGCAGATGGATGGTGACGCCGGTGGTGGGCTGGCCCTGGCGAAACGTCCAGAACAGCGGCGCGGGACCGCGATTGTCAGGCAGCAGGGAGGGATGAATGTTGACGGCCAGCTTGGCGCGCGCTCGCAGCTCGCTCGGAATCAGGCGATCGAAGCAGGCGACGACGATGACGTCGGGAACGACGTCCAACGCCTCTCCTGCTCTGAGATTGGTGACCTCGTAAACGGGGATGCCTCGCTCCCAAGCGAGATGGACGATATTGCGTTGAGGGTAGGGGGTCAGGATCGGGAGTCCGTGCGCCGGCAGTTGCGCAGGAGCCTTGAGTACCCTCACCCCCACCCTCTCCCGCCGCGGCGGGCGAGGGAGTAGAGGTGGGAGTAGGACTGCGCGCACGTGGACGCCGGCGTTCAACACGGCTTCGAGGGGTGGAAGGGAGAAGGCGCCCGCCATGCCCAGGAACAACACGCTAGGCGCGGAAGCGTCTGCCATACTTGAGCCTAGACTACCGGGGGGAAATCAGGAGGCGCCTATGGCCCGCACCGTCCACTGCGCGAAGCTGGATCGCGAC
>DAIUFO010000285.1:0-5491 GCA_036844545.1 Chloroflexota bacterium | reverse complement strand
TGGACGCTGGCCACGCTGAAGGACGAGCATTCCATCGCCCGGCATTTTGTCGCGGTCTCGACCAATACCGCCGAGGTGGCCAAGTTCGGTATCGATACGGCCAACATGTTCGGCTTCTGGGATTGGGTCGGCGGCCGCTATTCCATGGACTCCGCCATTGGCCTGTCAACCATGTTGGCCGTCGGGCCTGAGAACTTCCGGGCCATGCTCAGCGGCTTCCACGCCATGGACGAGCACTTCCGGACCGCTCCGTTCGAGAACAACCTGCCGGTGCTGATGGGCTTGCTTACCGTCTGGTACGCGGACTTCTTCGGCGCCCAGACCGTGGCCGTCCTGCCCTACGACCAATACCTCAAGCGCTTCCCGGCCTATCTGCAGCAACTCACCATGGAGAGCAACGGCAAGCACGTCACGCTCGACGGTTCCCGCGTCGACTACGACACCGGCCCGATCTTCTGGGGCGAGCCCGGCACGAACGGACAGCATTCCTTCTACCAGCTGATCCATCAGGGCACGCGTCTCATCCCCTGCGACTTCATCTGCTTCACGCACACGCTGAATCCGCTGGGCGACCATCACGACCTGCTGCTGGCCAACGTGTTCGCCCAGACGGAGGCGCTGGCCTTCGGCAAGACTGTCGAGGAGGTCAAGGCCGAGGGCAACTCCGACCTGCTGGCCCAGCACCGCTCCTTCGAGGGCAACCGGCCGACGAACACGATCATGGCCGACAGGCTGACACCGGAGCTGCTGGGCAAGCTGGTGGCGCTGTACGAGCACAGCGTCTTCACCCAGGGCGCGGTGTGGCAGATCGACTCCTTCGATCAGTGGGGCGTGGAGCTGGGCAAGGTGCTGGCGGGCCGGATCATCCCCGAGCTGAAGAGCGCCTCGGACCCATCGCTCAGCCACGACAGCTCGACCAATACGCTCATCCGGCGTTACCGCAAGCTGCGCACAGCCTAGCTCATTCGTCCCGGTTTTCGATTCGGCTCGCGCTGGCTTACTAGACTGCGTGTGATGAGCCACAAGCTGCAGTTGGGCAAAAGCCGCGTCTTCCTGAACCGCGAAAGCCGGCTGCACACCGCCAAGGCTCTGTGCTCGGCGCTGGCCTCCATGAGCCACTCCTGGAGCGAGCTGCGCGAGCTGGCCTACGGCTACATCGACGAAGCCGTGGAGGAGTTTGAAGCGGCCGACGGCGCACTGACCTACAACATGCTGCGCGACGTCTCGATGCTGGCGGCCAAGGCTGAGGAGGAAGGCCAGGAAGCGCTGGCCGCCATCTTCTCCGTCGTGTCGTCCGCAATCGCCAATGAGGACACCAGCGGGCTCTATCCGCACGTGGCACGTTATGTCGAGACGGATCTGCCCTACAGCCTGCGCAAGGCGCTAGCGGAGCACACCGAGACCGAGTAGTTTCTAGGCCACTCCGAGGTACGCCTTTCGGATCGCATCGTCGGCCAGCAGCTCACGCCCCGGACCGCTGAGGACCACGGAACCTGTCTCGAGGACATAGGCTCGATCGGCCAGCGCCAGCGCCTGCTCGACATTCTGCTCGACGAGCAGCACGGTTACGCCCTCGCTGGCAACGCGCTTCACCGTCTCAAACACCTCAGCCAGCATGATCGGCGATAGCCCGAGCGAGGGCTCATCGAGCATCAGCAGCCTGGGCCGAGCCATCAGCCCGCGAGCGACGGCGCACATCTGCTGCTCGCCGCCGGAGAGCGTGTCCGCCGCCTGACGCCGCCGCTCCAGCAGGCGTGGAAAGAGGCGGAACACTTCCGCCAGCGTCTCCGCCCGCCGGCCGCCAGCCCTGGCCGCGTAGGCGCCCAACTGCAGCGTTTCCTCGACTGACATGCCAGGCCAGAGCTGCCGCCCCTCCGGCACGTGAACCACGCCGCGCTCCACAATGTCGTGTGACTCGCGTCCCGTCAGTTCCTGGCCGGCCAATGTGATGCTGCCGCCGATCACTTTGACCACGCCGGAGATGGCGCGCAGGGTCGTGGTCTTGCCCGCGCCGTTGGCGCCAACGAGAGCCACGATCTCGCCGGAACCGACCTCGAGCGAGACGTCCCACAAGGCCTGGACGTCGCCGTACGCAACGCGCAAGTTCTGGACTTCCAGGAGCGGCGCGGGGTTGGCTCGGGTCACGCTCGGCTGGGTGTGCCCAAGTAGGCGCGGATCACCTCAGGGTTATCGGCAATCTGTCGGGGCAGTCCTTCGGCGATCTTGCGACCGAAATCGAGCACGACGATGCGGTTGCACACGTTCATCACGGCCCGCATGTTGTGCTCGATGTAGATGACTGTCATGCTTCGGCGCGGCAACTCGCGGATGACGTCGAGCACGTGCGAGGTCTCGGCCGGATTGAGACCGCCACAGACTTCGTCCAGGAGCACCAGCTCGGGATCGGTGGCCAGCACCCGTGCGATCTCCAGCAGCTTACGCTGGCCAACAGTCAGCTGCGCGGCCGGTGCTTCAGCCAGACGCTCCAGGCCAGTAATGGCCAGCGCCTGCTCCGCGCGCTCGACGGCCCCAGCCCGATGGGCGCGCCCAAAGTACGCGCCGACCAGCACGTTCTCACGCACGCTCATCTCGCCGAAGGGCCGCGCAATTTGATGGGTATGGCAGATGCCGCGGCGCACGAGCTGATGTGGCGGCTCGCCATGAACGGCCTCGCCGTGAAAGCGAACCTCGCCGGCGGTGGGCTTCAGCACGCCGCTGAGGCAGTTGAACAGCGTGGTCTTGCCGGCGCCATTGGGACCGATGAGGCCGAGTATCTCGCCTTCGTCCACCGCCAGGTCCACACCGTCCAGCGCATGCAGACCGCCGAAGTAGCGGGTGAGGGACTTAGTCTCGAGCAGCAGCGCGTTTGTCATTCCGAGCGCAGCGAGGAATCCGGCGTCAGTGGGTACGGCTGCTTCGCCGGGCTCAGCATGACAAGCGTAGGCCGCAGCAGACGAGCGAAGCCGAGCAGGCCGCGCGGCTCGATGAGCATGATAACCATCAGCAACAAGCCATATACGAGCAGGTGCGCGAAGGGGAAGACCGTCAGCAGGGTGTCTTGGATGGCGTAGTAGAGCGTCCCGCCCAGCACTGGCCCCCACAAGGTGCCCAAGCCGCCGATGACCGGCATCAGCACCATGCCGATACTGATCTCGAAGCCAAACACCTGGTCGGGATGGATGTATTGGAAGTACACGGCGTAGATACCGCCACCCGCGGCCACCAGCACGGCCCCTAATGTGTGGGCCAGGTTCTTGTACAGCGCCACGTTGACGCCCAGGCTGGCCGCGGCCGCCTGGTCCAGACGGAGAGCCGTCAGGGCCATGCCAAAGCGCGAGCGGCGCACCCAGGCGGACACCAAAAAGCAGCCGCTCATCAAAATCAGCATCGAGTAGTAGAACCACTCTTTGCCCGGCACTTGCGTCGGTAGGTTGAGGCCCGACGCGCCACCAGTAATGGCTTCCGTATTCAGGGCCACCACGCGCATGGCCAGGCCCACACCGAGCGTCGCTATCGAGAAGTAGGGCCCTGTCAGCCGAAAGGCGGGCAAGCCAATGATCAGGCTGAAGATGGCCGCCAGCGCGGCGCCGATGGGCAAGGTCAGCAGCGGCTGCCAGCCATGCAGCCACAGCACACCGGTGCTGTACGCGCCGATGCCGAAGAAGGCGGCGTAGCTGAAGGAAATCTGGCCGGCATAGCCGCCCAGCACGTTCCAGGCTATGGCCTGACTGATGAACAGGAAGGTGAGCACCCCCAGGTCCAGGATGTAGCTGCCGCCCATGACGTGGGGGATAGCGATGAGGCCTATCAGCAGAGCACCTGCAGCCGCGGTATCCCGCCGGCTCAAGGAGCCCTCACGTCGCCTCTCCCTCTGTGGGAGGGAGAGGAACAACGAGGCATCACGCGGTGCGCCGGCTCTTGATGAGGCTCGGAAGCCCGCCCGGCATGAACACCAGCGCCACAAACAGCAGACCGAAGGCGATCAGATTCTGAAGGCTGGCGCGCATGTACAGCACGCCAAAGGACTCCACCAGGGCCAGCAGCAGCGAGCCCACCGCCACGCCAACAAAGCTGGTGAGCCCACCCAGCACGATCACGCAAAAGGCCTTGGTCTGGAACACCCCACCGAAATCGGGTGTAAAAGAGAAGAGCAAGGTCATCAGCGAGCCGGCAAAGGCCGCCAGGCCGGTGCCCAGGCCAAAGGCCAGCGCCGAGATGCGCTGCACGTCGATGCCCGCCAGGCGGCTGGCCTCATAGTTGAGGCTCACAGCGCGTATGGCTTTGCCCGTGAAGGTGCGCGACATGAACCAGGCCAGCACGCCCAGCGCCGCTAGACCGGCTCCAAAGACAATCAGCCGTGTGACCGCCAGCGACAGGAAGCCGAGCTTCAAGCTGAGATAGGTGTAGGAGGTGACGATCGACTGATCCTCAGTGCCCCAAATGATGTAGGCCACGTTCTGGAGCACCAGCCACAGACCAAACAGCAGCAGCAGGGACACGATAGGCGCGCTCCTGGCCACGCGGCGGACGACCAGGGAGTACAGCGCCACGCCAAAGGCGAAGAACAGCGGCAGCACAACCAGCGAGCCCAGGATCGGGTCCAAATGAAAGGCCCGGTTCAAGGTCAGCGTGATGAATGCGCCGAACATCATCGTCCCCGCATGGCTGAGGTTGATCAGGCGCATCACGCCATAGATCAAGGCCAAGCCAAAGGACATAACAGCATAGAGCCCAGCCGTGAGGATGGCTCCAACCAGCACACCTGTCAGGTCAGCTATCGAGTAGTGCAAGGCTGAAGCTCAGCCGTGCACTACTTTTTCACGGGGACGGTGGCCGGCTTGTAGCCGGGCATGTCCTTGGGCCAGATGATCTGCACCTCGTTGTTGGGCAGGTTCTGGGTCATCATGTACGGCGTGTTGGGCCGGCCATCGGCCTGGAACTTGATCTCTCCGCCAGGCAGGATCGAGTCCTTGAAGTCAAGGCTGGCCAGCGCGTCCCGCACTTTGGCCCCGTCCAGCGTGCCGGCTTTGGATATCCCGGCAAACATCACACGAGCGGTTTCATACGACAGCGCCTGGAACCAATCCGCGGTGGCGTTGTACTTGGCCTTGTAGTCGGCAGCGAACTTCTGTGAGTTCGCCACCGGCAGCGCCGGCGACCACCACAACCCTGCTACCAGTCCATCCGCGGCCGGGCCGAGGGCCTCGCGCGCTTTCTGATCCGGCCCCCGGGCGGCATAGCTCACCAGCTTGTGGCTGAGGCCCATCTGCGCGTACTGGCGATGCATGGTGATGTAGTCGGGCAGATGGGCGTCCGAAAGGAACACGTCGGCGTTGGAGCTCTTGATCTGCGTCAGCAGCGGCGTGAAATCTGCGCCGTTCAGGTCGAATGACTGATCCAGCACCACCTGGAAGGAACCGCTGTTGGCCTTCACGTAGTCCTGAACGCCCTTTTGGTAGTCCTTGCCATGGTCGGTGTTCTCCCACACTAG
>DAIUFO010000284.1:0-5496 GCA_036844545.1 Chloroflexota bacterium | reverse complement strand
GCCGGCGCCTGCGCCCGCTCCACCGCCGCCCGCCACTAAGGCCCTGCTTGGCCCGCTGTCCTTCATCAGCCAGACGCTGAACAACTGCGGTCCGGCCTCCATCGCCGAAGTGCTCGCCTTCTGGGGCATCGACCGCGGCCAGGCTGACGTTCAATCGGTGCTCCGCGGCGATGGTAATCCCTACGGCATGACGCCGGCCGGCGTTCCCGCCTATGTGGCCTCGTTGGGCATGGATGTGGTGCTGGGTACCGGCGGCACGGAGGACCTCATCAAGCAACTGCTCCGCGCGGGCTTTCCGGTCATCGTGAACCAAACCGTCAGCGACTCGGACCTGCTGCTGCATTACCGCCCGGTCCAGGGCTTCGACGACGAGCGCGGCGTGTTCATTGCCAGCGATCCACTGATTGGCCCCCAATACGCCCTCAGCTACGCCGAGTTCGACCAGGATTGGGCCTACACCGGCCACCGCTTCATGGTCGTGTACCCGGCCGACAAAGTCGACAGCCTCAACGCCGCCCTGGCCGCGGGCAAGTGGGACCCTGCCTACGCCGAAGGCGGCGGCCAGGCGCAATCCTGGTCGGCGCCCGGCAGCGGTCCGGCCCCGATCACCACCCCGGTGATCTCGGGCAAGCCCGCCGCCGCCAACTGGTACAGCGGGCCGGTGAGCGTCGGCTTCAGGGCCGCCGACCAGAGCGGCTTCGGGGTGGCCAACACCAGCTACGGCATCGACAAGCAGCCAGTCCAGCTGTATCGCGGCGAGTTCGCCATCAAGGATCCAGGCAAGCACACCGTCACCTTCCACTCGGTGAACTTCGGAGGCAGCCGCGAGATTGACAAGACTGTCGAGATCGGCATCGATCTATCGCCGCCCGTCACCACGGCAAGCGTGGATGGCGTCCGCGACGCCAGCGGCGCCTACAAGAGCCCCGCGCGGCTGGTCATGGCCGCCGCCGACGATGGCTCGGGTGTGGCCAAAACGACCTACAGCCTCGACTCGGGGCCGATGCAGACGTACTCAGCTCCCGTTCTTCTCCCCGCCGGCGCCCACACCGTGACCTATGGCTCTGTCGGCCAGGCCGGCCAGGAAGTCCAGCATGTGCTGTCCGTTACAGTCGCGGCCGGAGCTTCAGCCGGGGCGCAAACCGGCGGGCCAGCCGGCGCTTCAGCGCCGGGTTCGGCGATCGCCGTGGCGCCGCCGTCAGGGCCGCCGCCGGGGGGCTACAGCATCTGCCCCTTGTATGACCCGAACAAGGCCGCCAAAGTTGGCCTGCCAGTCGCTATCAGGCTGCAGCTGTGCGATTCAGCCGGCAGGAACCTGTCTTCCGCCGCGGTGCCCCTGACGCTCCAGAGCATCCTCGGGCCGCCAAACGGCGTCAGGCCGGCGCTGCCCAGCGCTTTCCGTTTCGATCCCGCCAGCAACGGCTATGAGGCGGTGGAGGGCGCTGGCCCAGGACCGGGCACCTACATCCTGTACTTCACGGCCGCTGGCGATCCGCCCGTGCACATGGCGCAGTTCCGCATCGGCTGAGCGAGCGGCGCTAAGCCGCGCCCTTTTTGTCATGCAGAGCGCAGCGAAGCATCCGTAGCCTTTCCCGCTAACTCGACGGCACTCCTTCGGGATACAACGTCTTCACGAAGTCCTGCAGCTTCAGCAGGTATGAGTTGTCGTAGAACTCGGACGGCTTGTGAGTCTTGAGGTTCGCCTCGGCGGAGAGATCGATCACGTTTTGGAAGTTCTTGTCGGCGGCCAGCGGATACGCGGCCCACATGCTGCTGGCGGTCTTGTAGCTCTCGTCGAGCAGCGCCTGGTCATCCAGCTTGGCGTATTTGGCGATGCTCGCTTTTGCGGTGACGGGATCCGTTTTCGCGATCTTGATGCCTTCCAGGAGCGCCTTGAGGAAGCTCTCGACCATGTCCGGGTGCTGCTTCGCCCAGGCGGTATTGACGTTGATGGCGTTGTTCACCGTCTGCAGCTTGAGTGGCGGCGTATAGACCAGCTCCTTGAAGCCGGCCTGCTTGGCGCGCAGCGTATTCGGCGAGGTGAGGATGGCTCCCTGAACAGCGCCTCCGGTGAGCGCTGCCAGGATAGCCGAGTCGTCGCGAAGATAGGCGATGTTGAGTTTCGACGGGTCCACACCCTCTCTCGCCAGGACGCTCCGCAGGGCGTTGTCGCTGGAGCCGCCGCGTGCTGTGACGCCGAAGGACTTTCCTCCCAGGTCCTGGACGGAATTCATGCTCGACTGGCCGAATATCGATTGCGTGAAGATCGGGCCGGGCACAGCCACGAACGTGATCGGCGCGCCGCCGGCGATCGCCCCGATGCCCAGCGAGCCGTCCATTCCGATGGGTGTCTCGCCACTCACCACCGACTGCACGTCGGTGGGGGGCTGAAGATTGCGGATCTCGGTGTTGAGCCCGTACTTCTTGAACAGGCCCTGGTCCTGTGTGATCCACAGAGTCGCAAAGGCCGCGGCGGGCTGAGAGTACGGAATCAGCAACGTGCCGCTGGGCACAGGCTTCGCGGCGGCGGCGGGCTTGGGTGCGGCTGCCTCCGAACCGGCTGGCTTGCTCGGCGCGGAAGCCGGCGCCGAGCTGGCCGGTGCCGGGGAGGGGGCCGCTGAGCCACCGCAAGCGGCCAGCAAGACAGCGCAGGTGAGGACGGAGACGTGTGTTCGCATATAGGCGCTCACTTTACCAGCAGCGGAACCCGCGGGTTTCATGGACAATAGAGGCATGCACGTCAGTTTGATCGTCAACGGCCAGCGGCGGGAGGCCGACGTTGAGCCGCGCACGCTGCTGGTCCATTTCCTTCGCGAGAACCTGGGCCTGACCGGCACCCATGTCGGCTGCGACACCACCCAGTGCGGCGCCTGCACGATCCACCTGGATGGCAAATCGGTCAAGTCCTGCACCATCTTTGCCGCTCAAGCTGAGGGCGCCCAGATCATGACCATTGAGGGCCTTGCCCCGGCCGGCCAGCTGCACCCCGTGCAGGAAGGCTTCTGGGAGAAGCACGGCCTGCAATGCGGCTTCTGCACGCCCGGTATGATCATGAACGCCGTCTACCTGCTGAAGGTCAATCCCAATCCCAGCGACGACGAGATCAAGCACGGCATAGAAGGCAACCTGTGCCGCTGCACCGGCTACATCAACATCGTCGAAGCTATAAAATATGCTGCCGAGAAGATGAGGAGCGCCAATGTATCCCGCTAGCTTCGAGTACCTCGCACCCAGCTCGCTGCAGGAGGCCATCAGCCTGTTGGGCCAGCATGGCGACGACGCCAAGCTCCTGGCTGGCGGCCACAGTCTCATCCCCGCCATGAAGCTGCGGCTCCAAGAGCCCAAGTACCTGGTGGACATCAGCCGCCTGCCCGGCATGAGCGGCATCCGCGAACAGGGGAACCAGCTGGTCATCGGCGCGCTCACGCTCCACGCGGACGTCGCCAGCTCGGACATCGTCCGCCGGCGCGTGCCCGGCCTGGCCCAGGCGGCCGAGCGCATCGGCGACCTGCAGGTCCGCAACCGCGGCACCATCGGCGGCAGCGCGGCCCATGCCGACCCCAACGCCGACTACCCGGTCATCCTGCTGGCCCTCGGCGCCACCTTTGCCCTCACGGGCCCCAATGGCAGCCGCACCGTGGCCGCCGACGACTTCTTCGTCGATCTGTTCACCACCACCCTGGAGCCTAACGAAGTGGTGACCGAAGTCCACGTCCCCGTCGCCGCCGGCAGCGCCTACGCCAAGTTCCCGCACCCTGCCTCGGGCTACCTGGTCGTGAGCTGCGGGGCTGTCCTCACCAAAGACAGCTCCGGCAATTGCGCCTCCGCCCGAGTCGCCATCGGCGGCCTATCCGGCAAGCCCGTGAGGGCCACGGCAGTCGAGTCCGCCCTCGCCGGCAAACCCCTCACGCCGGAAACCTTCGCCGCCGCCGCCGCCCACGCCGCCGAAGGCACCGACCCCGACGACGACATCTTCGCCCCCGCCGTCTACAAGCGCCACATCGCCACTGTCTACACCCGCCACGCGCTGGAGGCCGCGGCCGCCCGGCTTTAAGGCTGCTGCTCGTCCAACTCCCGGGCACGCAGCGTGGCTTCGAGCAGCGGAAGGGCTAAGAGGTCCTTCCGACGACCGCTGGCTTTTTTGTTCGTTACCAACCCGGGAAGGTCCAACGCGAAAAAGGTAAGGCCAAAGGCGTTGACCTGCATTGAGCACGCCTTTATGGCTGCATAGTCGCCGACGCCCGGGATGTCCTTGAGGAGATCGATTGGGCCGAGATCGGTTTGGAGGGTGAGCATCTCGTTGTCTCGAAATGTTCGTTCGTCCCACTGGAAGGGCAGTGCCCGAGCTTCGTGGTCGCCCATTCGCGCGACTCGGAGGTGCGCACCTACCGCCTTGAGCGCCACGATGAGTCGCCGGACGTTCGCGGGCTCGGGGCTGTAACAAATATCCAAATCTTGGGTCACATACGGCACACCGAGGGCGACCGCGGCAACTCCCCCAATGACAACCATCTCCACTTGGTGCTCCCCGAGAGTCTTCAGTAGCGGTGCCGGGTCCGACGGAGTCAATTTCTAGCCGGTCTAAGCGCTAGACGGGCCGCGGCGCTGGCCAAAACTCCGGCTCGCAACGCACGGCATGTCTCGACCATACGCGCGTTCTGCTCCAACCGCTCGGTCGGCGTCATATCGAGGCTTGCCCGCACGAGGCTCAGGTCCACCCCCCACGCTTCCAACTCGCGCAGCCGGGCAATAATCGCTTCGCGGGACAGCAGCGGATCCCCAGAACAATTCAACGCGAACTCACGCGCAGCGAGATAGGCGGGATCGTCCAGCGGCTCTATGACCTCGAGTTCGTCGTCCATCTGCAGCAGAGCATACTAAGCGCCCGCTAGTCCACTACCGCAATCCCGTCAATCTCCAGCAAGTACTCCGGCCGCGCCAGCCCGGCCACCACCAGCAGCGTGCTGGCCGGCAGCGCCGCCCCCAAATACTGCCTGGTCACGTCACGCATGAGGTCCCGATACCGAGCGTCGGTGATGTAGATGGTGATCCGCACCAGGTGCTCCAGGCCGGCGCCGGCCGCAGCCAGCGCCTTCTCCAGGTTCGCCATGACCTGCGCCGCCTGAGCACCGAAATCGCCTCGCCCAACCACCTCGCCGCGTTCGTCTTGAGCCACCTGGCCGGCCACGTAGATGACGTTGCCGGTGCGGACCACCGGCGAGTACAGCGTCGACTCCGGCAGGCCAGGCGGCTGAATGCGCTCGATGGGCATGAGAGAGGCTCAGACCTTGAAGCGCGGGTAGACTTTCTTGGCCACGTCCTCGAACACGTCCTTGCGCTGCTTCTCGGTGATGCCCGGGATGCCCTCGATCACCGGCTTGAGGTCGTCCAGCATTTTGCCCGTTTGCGGGTCCTTGTACGTGCCGGTGCCGGGATTCTCGGTGCCGAACATGCAGCGGTCGCTGCCCACGATCCGCAGCAGCAGCTCGATCGCCT
>DAIUFO010000283.1:0-5508 GCA_036844545.1 Chloroflexota bacterium | reverse complement strand
GCCGCTTAACCGTGATCGAGCGTAAAACTCTTGTGCCGAGGATGGGACTTGAACCCATACGCCGTTACCGGCACACGCCCCTCAAACGTGCGCGTATACCTATTCCGCCACCTCGGCTCGGAGGTTTAGTATAGCTACCGTGGCTGGCGCTGAGGAGCACGTTCGATACGAGGTCCGCAACGCTGTGGCGTACGTGACGATGAACCGGCCGGAGGCGCGCAACGCCCTCACGTTCGCCATGTACGAGCGCATCCAGAAGCTGTGCAACGAAGTCGATCGTGACGAGTCGGTGCGGGTGATGGTGTTGCGCGGCAGCGGCGGCCATTTCGCCGCCGGCACGGACATCAGCCAGTTTCAGACGTTCAGCAGTGGCGATCAGGCCATTGCCTACGAGCGGCAACAGGATGGCATCATGGCCAGCATCGAAGCCGTGGAGAAACCCACCATCGCCGCCGTCGAAGGTGTGGCCGCCGGCGGCGGGGCGATGATGGCGGTGGCCTGCGACCTGCGGATCATGGCCAAAAGCGCGCGCATCGGCGTCCCGGTTGCGCGCACGCTAGGCAATTGCCTGTCGATCCGCAACGCCCAGCGGTTGGTGAACCTGATCGGCCCCGCCAACACCAAGCGGCTGATCTTCAGCGCCATGCTGGTTCCGGCCGAGGAGGCGCTGACCTGGGGCCTGGCCAACGAAGCGATCGACGATGCCAGCTTGGCCGAGCACGTGCAGCAGACCGCCGAGCGCATTGCCCAGCACGCGCCCATGACGCTGCGCGTGACCAAGGAGCAAGCGCGCCGCATCGCCGCCCAGACACGAGTCCCCGAGGATGCCTCGGACGACCTGATTGTGGCGACCTACACGAGCCATGACTTCCACGAAGGAGTGCGCGCTTTCCTGGCAAAACGGCCGCCGCAATGGACCGGCCACTGACGGGAGTGACTTTTGCCACAGCGTTGGGACTGGCTGGCTGATAAGATCACGCCAACCGGCACATGAAACTGCGCTTTTGGGGAACGCGCGGCTCGATCCCTGTCCCGGGGCCACACACGGTGCGCTACGGCGGCAACACCTCGTGCGTCGAGGTTTCGAGCGGCGACGTCGTCATCATCCTGGACTGCGGCACGGGCGTGCGGGAGCTCGGCCAGGAGCTGCTGCGGACGCACAAGCCGCCCATCGCCGCGCACATCCTGCTGGGCCACACGCATTGGGACCACATCCAAGGCTTCCCCTTCTTCCCCCCGGCTTTGGCGCCCGGCAACCGCGTCACCGTGTACTCCGCGCGCGGCTACGAGAAGCCCCTCGAGGCCGTGCTCGAGGGGCAAATGGATTACACCTACTTCCCTATCAAGCTGGCCCAAATGGCGTCCGACCTGGAGTTCCGCGAGGTGGATGAGGAAACGTTCGACATCGGGCACGTGCAGGTGACGACACATTTCCTCAATCACACGATCCTGACTCTGGGCTACCGGCTGTTCAGCGGCGGCAAGACGGTGGTGTACGCCACCGACACTGAGCCGTTCGGGACCTATCACGCCGGTAATGGCGCCTCGAATGGCAGCCAGGCCAGCAATTTTGTCCACGAGGGTGACGTCCGCTTCGTGTCCTTCGTCGAAGGCGCTGACGTGCTCATCCACGACGCGCAGTACACGGATGCCGAATATCCAAGCAAGGTGGGCTGGGGCCACAGCACCGTCGAGTACGCTATCGAGGTGGCGCTGGCCGGCCAGGTTAAGCACCTGGTGCTGTTCCACCACGACCCGAACCGCACGGACGACCAAGTCGCGAAGCTGGAAGCCTATGCCCGCAACATCGTCCATGTGCGCGGATCGGACATGCAAGTCAGCGCCGCCGCTGAGGGCTGGGAGATCGATCTGGAAGAGCGCAACGAGATGCGCATCCACCGCTCCAGCATCACCGCAGCGCCCGCGGCACGGCAATACAAGCTGCTGTTCGCGGACGACGACCCGGACACGATCGGGCTCCTGCAAGAGTGCTTTTCGGACACGAACCTGTACGACGTCCACGTGGTAGACGACGGTCCCACGGCGGTGAAACTGGCGCTGGAGATCGAGCCCGACCTCATCCTGCTGGACAACGTGATGCCGGGCCAGGATGGCTACAGCGTCACGCAGACGCTGCGGACCCACGCGACGATGAAGCACGTGCCGATCCTCATCACCGGCTACTCGGACGAAGACATCGAAGCGAAGGGCTTCCAGATCGGCGTGACCGACTTCATGCGCAAGCCCTTTGCCCTGTCGCAGCTGCGGGCCCGGGTGCAGATGTGGCTGCACCGCAACAACCAGCCGCACGTCAGCGGTTCGATCCTGTCCTGAAATCTACGGTGTAATCAGCGCCGGCGGCCGAGACAGGCGCGGCTCGCGGATGAAGGCCAGCCCTACACTAGCCAAACGCGGTCCTTCTGATCAACAATTGTCAAGGTTGTTCCGTAGGGGAACGTCCGCGGGGCTCGCGTTAGGCTTAGACGTGCCGGGTTGACTCGGCGAGCTTGCTGAGCGAGCATAGTGGCGAGGAGGAACTCGAAGACCGTTTGGCGACAATGATCAACGAGCCGGTGTCAGCCGATCAACGCTCGGCTGCTATGTACGTCCGGCTCCGCAACGTGACGAAGTTGTACCGCTCTCGGCGTGAGAGCGTGGCTGCCGTCAGCAACGTCAGCCTCGACATCGGCACAGGTGAGTTCGTTTCGATAATCGGGCCTCACGGCAGCGGCAAGAGCACCCTCATGTCCATGGTGGCTGGCTTGATCCCGGTATCCCAGGGGACGGTGTCCATCGCCGGCCGGACGGTGAAGAAGGCTCAGACCGAGATCGGCACGGTGTTCTCCGACCCGATCCTGCTCGACTCCCGATCGGTGCTGGAAAACGTCCTGCTGCAGGCTGAGATCCGCGACTTGGACGAGCAGGAGTACCGGCCCCGAGCCGAGCGGCTGATCGAGCTGGCCGGCCTGAAGACGCTGCGCGAGACGCACCTGTTCGGCCTCTCGCCAATGAACCGCCAGCTGGTCACCGTCTGCCGCGCGTTCGTACACGATCCGCCGCTGCTGCTGCTGGATGAGCCTTTCAGCGCGCTCGATGCCGCCCACAAGCAGCAGGCCATCCTGAACCTGCAACAGCTGTGGATGTACGCCCCCAAGACCGTGCTGTACATCGCCAGCACCGTTGCCGAGGCCGTGCTGCTGTCGGACCGGATCGTGGTGATGTCGGCCGCGCCGGGCACGATCGCGGCGGACATTCCGATCCCGGTGCCGCGCCCGCGGTTGGTGGACCAGGCGGCGCTGCAGGAGCTGCGGCCGTATGCCGAGCAGGTGCGCCGGGCTTTCGACGCCGCGGGAGTGAAGCCGGAAGACCAGCCGGCTGCTTAGGCTGGCGGTTCCAGCTCTTCGGCTTTCGCCCGCATCTCGCGGAACATGTCGCCTGCCTTAGGCTCGCGGCCTTGCACGAACCGCTCGACGTGATCCCAGTGGCGGAGATAGCCCAAGGCGGCCAGGATGATGGCGCCGTACACGAACGGCAGCGGCTCCGGACCGGCGCCGGGCGCGAACCAGGGCCGCAGCATCATGAACACGGGGATGGCCGACACAGTGATCAGCGAGCTGATGACGATGAAGCGCGTGGCGAACAGGAACAGGAAGTAGGTAACCACCGCCAGGGCCAGGATGCGCCAATCCAGGGCCAGCACCACGCCCACGGTGGTGGCGGTGCCCTTGCCGCCCTTCAGCCGCAGGTACAGCGACCAGTCGTGGCCGACCACCGCGCCCACGCCTGCCCCGGCCATGGCGATCTGGCTGCCACCGGTGGCTGCGCCGGTAGCCAGCACCGCGGCGATACCCTTGCTGGCATCGCCCAGCAGCACGAACACGCCGGCAAACTTACCCGCCACGACGAATGCGTTGCAGGCGCCGATGTTGCCGCTGCCGAACCCACGCAGGTCGACGTTCTTCCAACGCTCGACCAAAATGGCGAACGGAACAGAGCCAAGCAAGTAGCCGACACCGACCGCGGCAAGGAGCGAGGCGAGGTTCTGGAAGGGCATCTGTCCGCCGCAATTGTAGCCAGGCCTTCTGCTAGAATCCCGCGCGTGAACCGGCGTTTCGCCCTAGCTAACCAAAAGGGCGGCGTCGGGAAGACCACCACCGCCATCAGCCTGGGCGCGTTCCTGGCAGCCAAAGGTGAGCGCGTTCTGCTGGTCGACGTGGACCCTCAGGCCAACGCCACGAGTGGTCTCGGATTCGACAAATGGCAGCTCGAGCGATCGGTCTACGACGTGCTCAGCGGTTCGTGCTCGGCCGCCGAAGCAATCCTGCCGACCAGCCGCCGCGGGCTCGAGATCCTGCCGGCGTCGCCGCACCTCGCCGCCGCGGAGGTCGAGCTGGCGGCGGCTGACAACCGCGAGCGTGTGCTGCGCGACATCCTGGAGCCGGTGGCCGGCGGCTACGGCTACGTCTTGATGGATTGCCCGCCATCGCTCGGCCTGCTGACCGTCAATGCCCTTTCGGCGGCGACGGACGTGATCGTGCCGGTGCAATGCGAGTACCTGGCGCTGGAAGGGCTGTCGCTGCTGCTGAACACTGTCGACCGCGTCCGCGACGGCTTGAACCCGGGGTTGAGGGTGTTCGGCATCGTCATGACTATGTTCGATCCCCGGACCAACCTGTCGGAGCAGGTGGTCCAGGAGGTGCGGCAGCACTACCCCGAGAAGATCTTCCGAACCGTCATCCCGCGCAACGTGCGTTTGAGCGAAGCCCCGAGTTATGGCCTGTCCATCCTGGACTACGATTCCGCCTCCCGCGGCGCCAGCTCGTACGACGCGCTGGCCGACGAAGCGCTGGAGCGGTCCGCCGCGCTGGCCGCGGCTGTTTGATGCCGCCGCTGCGCGGTGGATTAGGCCGGGGGCTCAGCGCCCTCATCCCGGAAGCGAAGCCATCAGCCTCGGACGCGCAGCCGGCCGGCTTGCTGGAAGTGGCGCCGGGCCAGATCCGGCCCAACCCGCGGCAGCCGCGGCGGCGCTTCGAGGAAACGGCCTTGCAAGAGCTGGCCGCCTCGATTGTCGAGCACGGCCTGCTGCAGCCACTGATAGTGACGCCGCTGCCGGCATCCGAGGCCGGCATCCCGGAGTTCCAGCTCATCGCCGGCGAGCGGCGCTGGCAGGCGGCCAAGCTGGCCCATCTGCCGCGCGTGCCGGTCATCGTCAAGGAAGCGACGCCGCAACAGTCGCTGGAGATGGCGCTGATCGAGAACATCCAGCGGGCCGACCTGAATCCGCTGGAAGAGGCGGCCGCCTACCAGCAGCTGCACCAGGACCACGGGCTGACCCACGAGGAGATTGCCCGGCGAGTGGGGAAGAGCCGGGTGACCATCACCAATTCCCTGCGGCTGCTGAGCCTGCCGCGGGAAGCGCGCCGGCTGCTGCTGGAAGGCGAAATCAGCGAGGGCCACGCCCGGGTACTGCTGAGCCTTCCGTCGGAAGCCGCCCGGCTGGAGCTGCTG
>DAIUFO010000282.1:0-5511 GCA_036844545.1 Chloroflexota bacterium | reverse complement strand
AGGCGCCGACGAATTGCTCGGCGGCGTCGCCCAAAATGGCGTTGAGCCGCAGGTGCTCGTCCAATTCGGCGCGGAGCTGGTCCAGCGCCGCCCGAAGCTGGGCGACGTCAGCTGAGGCCGCCTGCGTTTGCGGCTGGTCCGCCGTGACGTCAGGTCCGCTCAGTCCCGCCATCGTCGGCCGCTTCGTCCGCAAGCTTTATGCCGTGCCGGTTTGGCTCCGAAGGACAGATACACTCGTCCCCGTGCGCGTTTTAGTCACAGGCGGCGCTGGCTTCATCGGCTCCCACACCGTACACGAGCTGGTCCGCCTTGGCCACGAGGTAGCCGTCTTCGACAACCTACGATACGGCCACCGCGCGGCTGTTCCTGTCCCGGTGATTGAGGGCGAGCTGATCGACGCCCCCCACATCGAGGAAGTGCTGCGGGACGGCCAGTTCGAGGCGGTACTGCACTTTGCCGGCTATGCGGCGGTGGGGGAATCCGTCGCCGATCCGCGCAAGTACTTCACCAACAACGTGGGCGGATCGATCAACCTGCTCAACGCCATGCTGTCCGCTGGCGTGGGGCTGCTGGTCTTCTCCTCGACCTCGGAGGTCTATGGCGAGGCGCAGTTCTTGCCCCTGATCGAGGACCATCCCAAGCTCCCGGTCAATCCTTACGGCGACAGCAAATGGATGGTCGAGCAAGCCCTGCGGCGCTACTCCGATGCCTACGGCCTGCGCTCCATCGCGCTGCGCTATTTCAACGCCGCGGGGGCGGCTGAGGATGGATCGATCGGCGAGGATCACATGCCGGAGACACACCTCATCCCCAACGCGATCTTGGGTGCGCTGGGCCGGCAGCGCTTCGAGTTCACCTGCTCCACAGTCGACACTCCTGATGGCACGACCATCCGCGACTACGTTCACGTCTTGGACCTGGCTTCGGCCCACGTGCTGGCGCTCGAAGCGTTGCGCCAGGGCCATTCAACGGCGGCCTACAACGTAGGGTTGGGCCGCGGTTACTCGACCAAAGAGGTGGTCGAAACTGTTCAGCGTGTCGCCGGCGTGGAGTTTCCCACCTCGCGGGGCACGCCGCGTCAGGGCGAGCCCGCCGCCAAGTACGCCTCCAACGACCTCATCCGGCGCGACCTCGGCTGGCAGCCCCAGCACGATCTGGAATCCATGGTGCGCACGGCGCTGGCCTGGCACTCGGCGCACCCCGCGGGCTTTGCCTAATCCACCGAGGCGATGCCCGCGCGGATGGCGTAGCCGACCGCTTCGGAGCGGTCGTGGATGTGCAGCTTGTTGTAGATCTTGGCCAGGTGATTGCCCACCGAGCGCACGCTGAGGCCCAGGTCGAGGGCGATTCCCTGGTTGCGGCGGCCCGCGGCCAGCCGCCGCAGCACTTCCTTCTCGCGCGGCGTCAGCCGCGCGTCAGAAGACGTTCCGGCGCTTTGCGGCGCCGCCGCCCTGGTCCCGCCGCTGAGACGGTGCATCAGCATCTGGACGGCGCGGGGCGGCAAGTACGCCCCCCCGCGCGACGCACTGCGCACGGCCTCGACGATCGTTCGCGGGTCTTCATCCTTGCCCACATAGGCGCTGGCGCCGGCATTGATGGCTCGGAACAGTTGGTCCTCGTCCTCGTTGGCGCCCGAGACCATCACGATCTTGGTCTCCGGCAGCTGGCGTTTGATCTCGCGGGAGGCCTCGATGCCATCCATGACCGGCATGCGCACGTCCATGACCACCACATCGGGGTGCATGCGCAGCGCCTGCTCGACTGCCTCTTCGCCGGTGCTGGCCTCGCCAACCACCTTGACAGCGTCGTGCTCGAGGAACTCACGGAGCCCGGCCCGATACAGCGAATGGTCGTCCGCGACCATCACTTTCACCACCTCATGCGCTGCCACAGGCCATCTCCTACTGTCAACTGCTGCAGCAACTCCGCTGCCAGCCCCGCCCTCCATGTCATCTCTGAGCGTCGAGCAAAGAATCTCCGTTCAGCATGACATTTTGTTAGACCCGCGTCGTCTCATTGCGGAGGATTCCGCGCAGCTCTTCGCGGGTGCGGCCAATGGTCTCGCGCACGCGCCGCAGCTTGTCCGGATCGCCCAGGGCTCGGCCGCCCTCACGGCCCAACAGAGCAATCAGCTCGCCCAGCTCGCGCATGGCCTGGCCCAGCTCGGAGCGGTTCTCACTGCCCACCCAATCGCGCACGCGGCTGGCAATGTCGTCGATCACGTCGCGCCGCTCCTCGAGGATGCGCCGGCCGTCGTCGGTGATGGTGTAGGTCTTGCGGCCGTCCTTCTGCTCGGACGTCACCGCGCCCATGTCCTCCAGCAGCTGCAGCGTGGGATAGATGGCGCCCGCGCTGGGCGTGTACAGCCCGCCGGAGCGGTGCTCCAGCTCACGGATGATGTCGTAGCCGTGCCGTGGCTGGTCCTTCAGCAGGTCCAGGATCAGGTACTTCAGGTCGCCCTTGCCGAACATGCGCTCCCGCAGGCGCTCCGACTTGAACTGATTCTTCCATTGGTCCTTCCAGCCATGCCATTCGTGGTCCCAACGCCGGCGTTCCCAAGGTCCGTTGAACATTTCGTTACCTTTCGTTAGTTCTCGATATATCGAGATAGTACTAGCTATATCGAAACATGTCAAGTGCCGATCATTGCTTACACTGTAAGTTTTGTGATACGATTTGTTGAATGGGACGGCAAGGAAGACCGACGAAGGGCGAGCCCTTCAGCATCCGGCTGAGCACACCGACGGAGCTCTATGTTGACGCCGAGGCACGCAGGACGCGCCGCTCCAGGAGCGCCGTGGTCGAAGACCTAACCGAGGAGGCGGCTCGAACAAGACGCTTCCCCGGCATCGGATTTCGCGAAGGCGGCGATGGTACTCGCTCTGCCTGGGTCACCGGGAGTGGCTTCTATGTCTGGATGCTCGTCGAGGCGCTTCAGGATTTCGGTTCGATGGACAGCCTGCTTGCCGCGTACGACCACCTGGCGAAGCGCCACGTCGAGCTGGCTGTGGCGTATTACCGCGAATACGCCGCTGAGATCGATGCAGCCATAGCGGAAAATCGGCGGCCTCTCCAGGAGCGCCGTCTGCTCTACCCGTTCATCCAAGTCGAATACGTGGACAACAAGGCTGGCGCTGCACATCCTGCTTGATGCGCATGTATCCGGCAGCCGCGTAGGTGGTCCACTGCGTGCCAACGGCCACGACGTCGTGGCTCTCAACGAAGATCCGGAGCAAGCTGAGCTCCTGGATCGAGAGGTCCTGGAGCTCGCCGTTGCCGAGGCCAGGGTTCTCGTCACCCTTAACGTGAAGCATTTCGAGCCATTGCTGCGTCAATGGGCCGAGGTTGAGCGGGTCCACTCCGGCTGCATCCTCGTTGCCGGCCTGGCGCACCATGACTTCGGTGGCCTGCTGCGAGGCCTCGATCGCCTGTTCGCCGCTCGCCCCAATCAAGCGGACTGGGCCAACCTCGCGCTGTATCTCTCGCCTTCGCAGGCGGGCTGGCGCTAAGCCAAAGCGGGCGGGAGCCTGGCGCCTCTTGGTTTCTTGCTAGTATTACTTCAGCGAGTTCGGTATTACCATGAGCATGACTGTAACCCCAGATAGGCGCCGCGGGCTCGTTGCGAAGCAGCCGTTTGTTACGACCGTTAATCCCAAGGGGCAAGTCACCATCCCTGAGCCGCTGCGCGCCAAGTATGGTTTCCTGCCGGGCAAACGCGTGGCCTGGATCGAGCGCAACGGCGAGATCGTTCCGCACCCAGTGCCAAGAATCGAGAGCTTGTTCGGTGCGCTCAAGCGCCGCGAGGGAGAGACTTCGTGGTCAGAGCTGGTCGTCGAGGAGCACCGCCAGCAGCGTGCAGGGGAAGACACCGATGCCTGATCGAATCGTGCTCGACAGCAGTGCTGTGCTGTGCATGCTGCATACTCGCTGGCTGCTCCCAGAGAAGTAAGCTCCCGCGCTCATGCGGAGTGAACGAATTTAGGCCTCAACGGAGCTGATTCGGCTGCTCGGCGGTTAGGGCGCGGCCCAACGGGATGCTCCTTAGCCCGATATCGTTCAGGCATGGATCGCCCCAACCCGGACTACTTCCTGAAGTAGGCATCAGGTATCATCCCGAGTCATGAAGTTGTCGCGCCTTGGCGCCAGCCTGATCACTGCACTCGCCCTGTCGGCCTGCGGCGGAGGCGCCTCTGCTCCCGCCTCGAGCGCGCCGCCAGCACCAGCCAGCGCGGCCGCCAGCAAACCAGCGGCCGCGGCCAGCACACCCGCCAGCGCAGCGGCCGCCGGCAAGCCAGCCGCTGCCGCCTCGGGCAGCGCCTCGGCCAAGCCCGCTGCCTCGGGCAGCGCCGCCGCCAAACCGGCGGCTGGCGGCTCGATCAAGATCGGCTACATCAACTCCACCACCGGCTCTCTAGCCAACGTCGGCAAGGACAACGACGACGCCTTCCAGCTGTACCTCGATTCGATCGGCGGCACGATCGCCGGCCGCAAGATCGAAATGTCCTTCGCCGACGACGCTGCCGCGCCCGACACCGGCCTCACCAAGGCCAAGCAGCTCGTCGAAAGCGACCACGTGAACCTGCTGATGGGCCTCACCTCTACGCCGGTGTGCTATGCCGTCGCCGGCTACGTCAAGCAGGCGCAGGTGCCGACGATCGTGAGCGGCAACTGCGGCGCCGAATCGCTGATGTACGACTCCAAGAGCACCAGCCCGTACATCGTGCGCTTCACTCAGAACGGCACCGGCATCACCGATCCGCTGGCCGACTACGGCTTCAAGAAGGGCTACCGCAAAGCAGTCCTCATCACGTCGGACTATGGCGGCGGCCTGGAGACTGGCGATGGTTTCAGCAGCGCCTGGGTCGGGCGCGGTGGCTCCATCGTGCAGGAGATCCACCCGCCGCTGGGCACCAACGACATGGGGCCCTACGTCTCCCAGATCAGCTCCAATGGCGACGTGCTGGTCACGTTCATGCCGGGCGTGGACAGCCTGCGCTTTTCCGAAGCCTACGGGACGTATGCCGCCGGCAGCACCCGACCGGTGCTGGATCACTTCGGCGGGACTATCAGCGGCTCAAACTTCGCCCAGTCCAAGAACCAGGTCGTGGGCTTCACCGGCGACTACGCCTACTCGCCCGCGCTCGAGACGCCGGGCAACCAGGCGCTGCTCAAGGCCTGGAACACCAAATACCCCAACCGGCCGGTATCGACGGACACCGGCGTAGGTTGGTCGGCCGCCCAGATCCTCGAGGCCGCGCTGAAGCAGGTGAACGGCAACGTCGAGGACAAGCTGGCGTTCATGAACGTGCTCTACGCGCTCAAGCTCGACACCGCCAAGGGCACGGTGAGCCTCGACAAGGAGCACGACGTCGTGCAGGACATCCATTTCTGGCAGGCTCAGAAGCAGGGCAACGAGGTGGGCCTCAAGATCGTTGACACCTACAAAGGCATCTCGCGCACCTGGGACCGCACCCAGCAGCAGATCGAGGCCTTCAAGTTCGGCA
Organism: Chloroflexota bacterium; assembly: GCA_036844545.1. Lineage (GTDB taxonomy): Bacteria > Chloroflexota > JAJPGV01 > JAJPGV01 > JAJPGV01 > DATGVV01. The sequence continues at coordinate 7 of DAIUFO010000282.1, read as the reverse complement.
CCTACAA